>DASPRL010000010.1 GCA_035624475.1 Terriglobales bacterium | reverse complement strand
GATTGTCAACGCGCAGGCGCCCGCGCCGGCACTCCAGCGTCACTCGTAGGCCAGGGCGTCGATGGGGTCTTTCTGGGCCGCGCGGAAGGCGGGATAGACGGCCCCCAGGACACCGCCCACCAGTGCGATGAGGGCGGCGCGCAGCACCCAGGGGGCGGTGATCTGGATGCGGGTGGTGGGAAAGTGGGCCACCAGGCCCTCGCGGGCGAGAAAACTCACGGCCGTGCCCAGCACGATGCCGGTGGCGGTGATCAGCAGGGTCTCGCGCAGAATCACGTTGACGATGTAGAGCTTCGATGCGCCCATGGACTTCAGGATGCCGATCTCGCGGGTGCGCTCCATCACCGCCGTGTACATGGCCTGGAAGATGACGATGAAGCCGATGACCACCGCCACCCCGATCACGATGGTGATGAAGGTGGAGAGGCCGGGAATGTTGCCTACGGTCATCAGCGAGAGGTACTCGCGCATGGAGCGCACGTGGTACTGCTGCATGCCGGGGATGGCCAGGATCTCGTCCTTGACGGCCTCGATGTTCCTGGGGGCGTCCACCTTGACATAGAAAATGGAGGCCTTGCCCACCGAGCCGGTGAGGTCCTGCAGGGTGGAGATGGGGACAAACTTGCGCGCGCCCTTGCCGTGCTCCACGATGCCGGCCACCCGGAACTCATGGTTGAGGAACTCGATGCGGTCGCCCACATGGACGTGCTTGAGGTCAGCGAAGAAGTCGTCCACCAGAACGTCGTCCTGTCCCTGGAAAGATCCGCCGGAGAGATAGTGGAAGGGCCCGCCCATCTCCTCGAAGGAGTGCAGGTCGATACCGTAGATGACCTCCACCGCGCCGGCGGTGTTCAGCGAGGCCACGACCGGCGAGACCGCCTTCACGTGGGGGAGAGCGGCGATCTTGTCGGTGATCTTGATGGGGGCGGGAGCGCCGCTCAGGCCGATGAGGACGTTGGAGGCCGGGGGCGTCACCATCAGGTCGGCGCCCACGCCCAGTTGGCGCTCGGCGCTGTCGTTGAGGATGCCCACCGACAGGCCCACGATCAGCAGGATGAGCGACACCTCCACCGCGATGGCCACGATGCTGATGAGCGAGCGCAGCGGCCGGTGCACCAGGTTGGAGACGATCATGCGGTTCATCATCGCGCTTCGATTCTATCTGAAGGCGGGGCGGATGGGTGGTGCGCTACCTGGGAGCGGGGCTCTCCGGGGGATGCTGGGTCTGGGGCTGGTCCAGGTCCACCAGCTCGGAGCCCGCGGGCTGCTCCAGGGTGAACTGGGCGTCGGTCAGGGGCTGGTTCAGGCGCAGCTTCACGATGTTGAGGACCAGCGAGTATTCCTCCTGCGGCCGACGGATCTGGATCACCGCGGGAAAGGTCACGCCCGCGTAGTCGGTGAGCTGGTCGTAGCGAGCGTCGGTGGCGATCTGGCCGTTCTTGTCGTAGACGATCTGGCGGTGGGGCATCAGGTCCTGGCGGCTGAAGACCACCTTGCGCGCCAGGAGCCAGCCCTGCTCCCCGCGTCGGATGACGACCACTACGTAGTCGGGCTCCTCCACCGGCTTCTTGCTCTTGGGATCGGTCACCGTCTCCACGCCGTCTTCGACCACCGCGATCTCGCTCTGCGGGTCGACCTCGTGCAGCAGCAGGGCGTCGAAGATGTGCTGCGGGCGCAGGTTCTGCAGGGGCTGCGCTGAGGGCTGGACCACCTCGTTGTGCCCTACCACGAAGCGGTTCTTGGGGGGGATGGAGACGCGGAAGGTCGAGCCGTCGCTCACCATGTCGAAGGCCTTGTTGCGCAGGATGGGGAAGAGCCCGATCATGCGGATCAGGGCGGGCTTGCGCACCAGCACGTAGCCTCGAATCTCCTGGTACTCGGTGACCTTGCCCTTGCGGGCCCCGCCCACCGAGGTATCGATGTCCACAGTGGCGTTCAGCGTGCTGACTTGGGAGGCGAGTTGGTTGAGGCGCGCGATCAGCTCCGCCGCCGTGGCGGTTTGCAGCTTGGCCGTGCTGTAGCGGACCTGTACCTGGTGGGAGCGGAAGAGGCATCCGGTCAGGGGCAACAACAGCAGCGCCGGCAGCAGCGCGCGCCAACGGGTTTTTCCGGGGACCCTCATCCGCTCGACGTGAATCCTCAAGTATACCAAGCGGGGACGAACGGGCCCGGCGCCCGGCGGTCTCAGTGCTGGCTGGAGCGGCGGTAGGCGTCCACGTTGCGCACGTGCTCGGCGGCGGTCTTGGCGAATCGGTGGTGGCCCTGGTTGTCGCTCACGAAGTAGAGATAGTCGGTCCGGGCCGGTTGCAGGGCCGCGGCCAGCGCGGCGCGCCCCGGATTGGCGATGGGGCCAGGGGGCAGGCCCGCGTGCTTGTAGGTGTTGTAGGGCGAATCCAGTTGCAGGTCGGATTCGTGGATCACTCCGGTGTAGTGGCCGGCCAGCAGGGAAGCGTAGACCACGGTGGGGTCGGCCCCGAAGGGCATGCCGCGGGCCAGGCGGTTGTAGTACACGCTGGCCACCTGCGGCCGCTCTTCGGGCACGCTGGTCTCCTTCTCCACGATGGAGGCCATGGTCACCACTTGGTGGAGGTTGCTGGCCAACCCCAGGCTGCCGGCCTCCTGGCGGAAGTGGCGCACCATGGCAGCGGCGATGTCGTGCAGGTTCTGCGTGCGGGAGAAATGGTAGGTGTCGGGGAAGAGGTAGCCCTCCAGGCTGGTGGCCTGGGGGTCGAGGTCGGCGATCAGGCGGGTGTCGGAGTGAGCGATGCGGACAAAGTCGTCGGCGCGGCCCAGCCCGGCTTCCTGGATGGCGCCGGCCACTTCATAGAGGTTATAGCCCTCCGGCACCACCACGGTGTGGACCACCATGTCGCCGCGGGCGATGCGGTCATAGACCTCCACCGCGCTGGCAGCGCGCTCGAAGCGATACTCACCCGCCTTGAGCGACTGGGCGCGCCAGGAGTTCACCAGGAGGAATCCGGAGCCGCTGCGGATGACCCCAGCCGCGCGCAGCTCGGCGGCGATGTGGCGGGTGGAGGAGCCGGGACGCAGCAGCACGGTGACCGCGCCCGCCGGCTGCAGCGGCAGAAAAAGGACGTAGCCCAGCCAGGCGACGAGGGTCGCCAGGCCCAGCAGCACCAGGATGAACAGGCTGCGACGCAAGCTACCAGTTTAGATGAAAAGATGGTGGGCGCGGTCAGCGAGCGGCGCGGCGGGCGGCACGAAAGTCCAGGAACGACTGCAGGATGAGCGTGGCGGCCAGGCGGTCGACCACCTGCCCGCGGCGGCGGATGCTCATCTCGGTCTCCCGCAGCAGGCGGTTGGCTTGGGCTGAGGTCAGGCGCTCGTCCCAGAGATGGACGGGCCGGCCGAAGCGCGCGCGCAGGCGCTCCGCAAAGGCTGCCACTTTTTCCGCCTGGGCGCCGGGCTGGCCGCTGAGGCGCAGAGGGTGGCCCACCACCAACTCCGCCACCTGGTACTGCTCGAGGAGGCGCTCCAAGTGCGCCAGGTCGGAGCGCAGGTTGCGGCGGCGCAGAGTCTCGAGGCCCTGGGCGGTGATGCCCAGGGGATCGGAGACCGCCAGACCGAGGGTGCGGGCGCCCACGTCCAAAGCCAGGATCCGCCCGCCGGCCGAGGCGGAAGGCGGCGGGTTATCAGGAAGCGGCACGCGGCAATTATAGGCTCGGGCGGGCGGGAGCTTGGGGTAGGATACCCGCATGGCGACCGAGCAGCTCGAACCGGTGGCGCCGCCCTCCGGCGAGCCCCCTGTTCCGGGCAGGGGGACGGGTGCGGCGGGAGTTCCGGCGCTGCGCCGGCGGCGCACCGACCACGTACAGTCGGGCGCGCCTGTGATCATCGCCGTCGCCGTGGTGCTGGCTCTCTGCTACGTCGCCAAGCTGGTGCTGGTGGTCCTGCTGGTCTCCATCCTGGTGGCCTTCATGCTGGAGCCGCTGGTGATGCTGCTGGAGCGGCTGCGCCTGCCGCGCGCCCTGGCCGCGCTGATCTCCCTGCTGGTGCTGGCAGCGGTGCTCTTCGGCCTGAGCACCGTCTTCTACAACAACGCCCAGGACTTCGTGCAGTCCCTGCCCCGGTATTCGCAGCGCATCAAGGCGGCCCTGGAGAAGTTCCGCGAGAAGGCGGAGCGGGTGCAGAAGACCACCCAGACAGTCCTGCCGGAGGCGACCACGGAAGAGAAGCAGGCCGTCAAGGTGCAGCAGCAGACCGCCTGGACCGACTACATCATCAGCGGCCTGGGCTCGGTGGGGGAGGTGGCGCTGGCGGTCTCCTTCGTGCCCTTCCTGGTGTTTTTCATGCTGACCTGGCAGGACCACACGCGCGCGGCCACGGTGATGCTGTTCGACATGGAGAACCGCAACACCGCCTATGTCACCCTGGGTCGGATCTCGGCCATGATCCGCAGCTTCATCCTGGGGAATCTGATCGTGGGGGTCTTCCTGTCCATCGCCAGCACCGTGGTCTTCGGCATCCTGGGCCTACCGTACTTCTACTTCCTGGGACTGCTGAGCGGCTTTCTGAGCCTGGTGCCCTACCTGGGCGTGGTGCTGGCCATGGTGCCCCCCATCATGGCGGGCTTCGGGCAACTGAACGGCGCCGGCTTCCTGACCATCATCATCACCGTCCTGGCGCTGCACCTGTTCGCCATCAACGTGCTCTATCCCAAGCTGATCGGGCGACGCCTGCAGTTGAACCCGCTGGCGGTGACCATCGCGCTCTTGTTTTGGGGATGGCTGTGGGGAGCGATGGGACTCATCCTGGCGGTGCCCATCACCGCCGCACTCAAGATCATCTTCGACCACATCGAGAAGCTCCGCCCCTACGGGGCGTGGCTGGGCGAGTAGGGACTTCTTCGCCGGGCGATGCCCGGCGATGCCCGCGGGTCATTCATCAGAGCGATTGGAATCAGCGTTGATCCGCGTCCATCCGCGGCGAAAGCAGCTGGCTCCTTGGGAGCTAAGCCTGAGGGGGCAGTTCGGGGAAGCGCAGCTTGCACTTGGCCAGCGACTTGGAGAGCAACTGCTCGATCTCCGGCTCGTCCACATTCCTGGCCATGGCCAGCTCGCTGACCAGCAGGTAACGGGCGCGCTCCAGCATCTTTTTCTCGCGGAAGGACAGGGGCTTGCTCTGGCTGAGCACCAGCAGGCCCTTCAGCACCCCGGCCACCTCCAGCAGCGAGCCGGTGCGCATGCGGTCGGAGTTTTCCTTGAAGCGGTACTTCCAGTCGGCGTGGTTGTCGCACTTGCCGTCGGTGAGGAAGCTCAGCACCTTCTGCACCTCGCCGTTGCGCACCACCCGGCGCAGGCCCACGTTCTCCACATTGTGGAAGGGGACCATCACCTTGAGGCTGCTGGACTTGATCTTGAGCAGGTAGAACTTCTCGACCACCGCCCCGATGGTCCGACTGCTGATCTGCTCGATGACCCCCACCCCGTGGTTGGGATACACGACCTTATCGCCTATCTGGAAACTATGGTTCACCATTGAACGGCCACCCGTGGAGGGTCCTGAAGGACAGACGTGCCCTTAATTATAGGGAAGGCACCCCCCTTGGTCAATTCCGGCCTAGGGCATAAGGGAAACAAAAGACAGCGACTTATCCAGAAGAGTCGTATTCTCCCTTAAAAGCTGCCCAGGTGGCAGGCAACAAAGTGGGGGGCAGCCGGAGGAAGCGAGCGCGGGCTTTGGCTCGACCTGCCGGGCCAAGGGGAAAGGCAGTATAATCTGTGCGTTGAACGCCCCTCGCCAGCCGAGCAGGTCCCGGCGCGAGCCCCGCGGGGTGGGGTCCCCGCCCACATCCAGCCGGCGCCTTGGAGGGCGGCTGGTCCGGAAACCATGCCAGAACACATCAAGAAGAAGCTGGAAGAAGAGATCCAGGTCCTGGAACGCGAGCTGAACCACGAGCTTCCCAAGGAGCTGAAGAAGGCCATCGCCATGGGGGACCTGAGCGAGAACGCCGAGTACCACATGGCCAAGCAGCGCCAGGAGTTCGTGCGCGCCCGCCTGGGCCAGCTCAAGAAGCGCCTCGCCGACCTTTCCCTCGTCAACCTGAACAACATCCCCAAGGACCGGGCCGCCTTCGGCTCCACCGTGCGCGTCTACGACAACGCCAAGGACGAAGAGATCGAGTACCGGCTGGTGACCAGCGAGGAGTCCGACGTTGCCAAGGGACTGATCTCCACCACCTCGCCCATCGGACGCAGCCTGATGGGGAAAAGAGCGGGCGACACCGCCACCGTGATCACCCCCACCGGCAAGCGCGAGCTGGATGTCCTGAAGGTCACCACCATCCACGACGAGGCGCTATGAGCTGGACGGGAGCCTTCGGGCGCGCGTGCCGGGTGGTGCTCTACGCCATCGTGCGCGGACTGGCGCTGACCAGGATCTCGCCCAACGTGCTCACCTTCATCGGCCTGGTGATCAACATCGGGGCGGCGGTGCTGTTCGGCTACGCCAGCGGCGCCAACACCCAGCGCATGTTCCTCTATGCCGGCCTGACCATCATTCTGGCCGGCATCTTCGACATGGTGGACGGGCGGGTGGCCCGGGCCACCGGCCAGGTCACCACCTTCGGCGCCTTTTTCGATTCCGTCATCGACCGCTACAGCGACCTGGCCCTCTTTTTCGGACTGCTGGTGTACTACGCGCGCGCCAACCGCTTCTTCTACGTGGTGTTGGTGGCGGTGGTCATGACCGGTTCGGTGATGGTGAGCTACACCCGGGCGCGGGCGGAGTCGCTGATCGGGAGCTGCAAGGTGGGCTTCATGGAGCGGCCCGAACGCATCGTGCTGGTGCTGATCGGGGCGCTGTTCAACCATATGGCGCCGGTGCTGTGGGTGATCGCCTTCCTCTCGAACGTCACCGTGATCCATCGCATCCTCTATACCTGGCGCCGCACTAAAGAGATGACCGCGGCCGGCGCCAGCCCCGCCGCCCCCGCCGCGTGAGCGCCGTCCTCGCTCCCGCGGTGGCTTCCTCAGGTAGAATCCCGGTCTTGACTTCCGCCGGCGACAGCCGGTGGCGCAGGAGAGCCCGGTGAGCGATTCTCCAGTCCTGGTCGTGCAAGGCGGGGCGTGGGCCATCCCCGACGACATGGTGGAGGCACACCTGGTAGGAGTGCGCCGCGCCCAGCGCGCCGGCTGGAGCGTGCTGGAAAAAAGAGGCTCGGCGCTGGACGCGGTCGAGGCGGCGGTGACGGTGCTGGAAGACGACGAAACCTTCGACGCCGGCCGCGGCAGCTTCCTCAACCGCGACGGCCGGGTGCAGCTGGATGCCGCCATCATGGACGGCGCCACCCTGCGCGCCGGCGGCGTGGGCTGCGTGGAGCGCATCCGCAACCCCATCCGTTTGGCGCGGCGCATCCTGGAAGACAGCCCCCACGTCTACATGGTGGCGGAGGGCGCGGAGCGCTTTGCCCAGGAGCACGGCATCCCGCTGTGCGACAACAGCGAGTTGGTGCTCCCGCGGGAAGTGGAGCGCCTGCGCAACGCCAAGGCCCAGAGCCAACACCGTACCCCGCAGGAGTTCACCGGCAGCCGGCTCTCGCACGACACCGTGGGCGCGGTGGCGCGCGACGCCCTGGGCGATGTCGCGGCCGCGACTTCGACGGGCGGGACCCTGAACAAGGCCCCCGGCCGCGTGGGCGACTCCTCCCTGATCGGCTGCGGCCTGTACGCCGACAACCAGAGCGCGGCTGTCTCCACCACGGGCTGGGGCGAGGCCATCATGAAGCTGGTGCTGGCGCGCTGGGCGGCCGATCACACCGAGGACGGAAATTCCCCGGAGGAGGCGGCCTGGCGGGCGGTAAAGCTGCTCGAGACCCGGCTCAACGGCCACGGCGGGATCATCTTGGTGGACGCGCGTGGGCGCGTTGGCATCGCCCATAACACCCCGCGCATGGCCTGGGCGCTGCGCCGCAGCGGGGAAGAAACGGCCGGGATCGAGCGCCCAGCGCCGCCCCGCGGGTCCTTCCCTCACGCCGCGTTGTGACCTCCTCCCTTCCCGCTTGCCTTCCCCTCGGCTTCTGATGTAAAAGGCTGCGGAAATTCCCTCCCCAGCCTGCCGACGCGCCTGGCGGATCCTTGGAGAGCGCTGCCACGATCACGAGCGGAAGAAGGGCACGACCATCCCGAAAGGTGGAGCCATGAGCCGAACGATGCGGAAGTGCGTCCTGATGGTGATGTTGCTGCTGGTGCCGGCCGGCAGCGCGCTGGCGCAAGGCGCGGCTACGGCGGAGATGCACGTTTCGGTGCGCGACCCCAACGGCGCCGCCGTCACCAACGCCACCGTCACCGTGCGCGACGAGGCCAAGAACTTCGAGCGCAGCACCGCCAATAACGTGAACGGCGAGTACGCGCTGCTGCTGCTTCCCCCGGGCACCTACACGGTGAGCGTCGTGGCTCCCGGGTTCTCCAAGGTGGTGGCCCAGAACGTCGTCATCACCGTGGGCCAGGCCGCCGAGGTCCCCATCACCTTGCAGGTGGCGCGGGTCACCGAGACGGTCACCGTCACCACCGAAGCCGAGATGGTGGAGACGCAGCAGACCTCCTCCACCTCCACCATCGAGGAGCGGCGCATCGAGAACCTGCCCATCAACGGCCGCAACTACATCAATTTCACCCTGACCAACTCGCAGGCGGCGCGCGACACCGCGCCCAGCATCGGCGCCGCTCCCACCTCGGGGCTGAACTTTGGGGGACAGCGGGCGCGCGCCAACCTGGTCAACGTGGACGGCGCCGATGCGGTGGACAATTCCGTGAACGGCATCCGCTCCACCGTCTCCCAGGAGGCGGTGCAGGAGTTCCAGATCATCACCAACAGCTACACCGCCGAGTACGGGCGGGCCGCCGGCGGCGTCATCAACATCATCACCAAGTCCGGGACCAACGCCTTCCACGGCAGCGCCTACGGCTACCTGCGCAACCGCCGCCTGCAGGCGGTGAATCCCTTCAGCACCACCTCCGACCCCGCCTACACCCGGGTGCAGGCGGGCTTCACCCTGGGCGGCGCCCTCAAGAAGGACAAGGCGTTCTACTTCGTTTCCTACGAGACCACCCGCCGGCAGGAGACGGGGTTCTCGACCGTGGGCTTCGACAACTTCGGTCTGGTGCCGCTGCCCAACGCCGCCGCCTTCGGGCTGCCGGCGGGCTCGCTGGTGAACCCGCTGCAGGAGGCCTTCCTGGCCTCGGCCCCGGTGAATCCCTTCACCGTCGCCTACGCGCAGTTGGCAGCCGGCTCTTCGGCCGTCGCCCTCTTTGGCACGCCCGGGGCGCTGAGCCCTCTGGGCTTCTTCCCCGAGACCGGGTTGCCGCTGCCGGCGTCGTTCGTGAACCTGTTCTCGCAGACCGGCAATTTCCCGGTCTCCGAGGGGACGACCCTGATCTCCGGCCGCCTGGACTATCACTTCACCCCCAACAACACGGGGATGCTGCGGGTGAGCGTCAGTCCCAGCACGGTGACCGGCATCGAGGTGAACGCGCAGAACCAGAACTTCGGCCAGAATGCTTACTCCCGCACCTCGGTGCAGAGCTACCGTGACTTTGCCATCACCGCCCAGGACACCTGGAGCATCGGCAGCAACAAGGTCAACCAGTTCCTCTTCCAGTACGCGCGCCGCGGCCTGCTCTACAACTTCAATACCCGCACGCCGGCGGGCAGTGCGGTGGCCTCGAACATCGTGGGCTTCGCCTTCATCGGACGCGAGCCCTTCTCCTCCCTGCGTCGCGAGGAGCAGCGCTTCCAGGTGGCGGACAACTTCTCCATCATGAAGGGGACCCACACCCTCAAGTTCGGCGCCGACATCAATCACGTCCCGGTGAACGCCGCCTTTCAGGTGAACTTCGGAGCGGTGTACAACTTCGCCGGCCTGGGGGCGACGGACCTCAGCCCGGCGTTCGCCGGCTTCCCCGGCTTTTCGCCGGTGCAGGCCTATGGCCTGGGGATCCCGCAGAGCTTCGTGCAGGGCATCGGCGATCCCAACTTCGCCGCTTCCGTCACGCCCCTGGGCTTCTTCTTCGAGGATTCCTGGCGGATCAAGCCCAACCTGACGCTCAACTACGGGGTGCGCTACGACGTGGAGCTGGCACCCAGCTTCCCGCAGGCCAACTCACTCTCCGCCGCCGCCTATGACGCCCTCAACATCCAGAAGGGCTGGCACACCGACACCAACAACGTGGCCCCGCGCATCGGGCTGGCCTGGGACCCGTGGAACAACGGCAAGACCGTGGTGCGCGCCTCCTACGGCCTCTTCTACGACCACCCGCTGCTGGGCATCGCCTTCCTGGGCGAGGCCACCGACGGCGTGGGCACGCCCCAGATCATCCTGTTCGGCGGCTCGCCGTGCAATCCCTTGGCGCCGCCCTCTCCGTTGAACGCACTCAACCTGAACGCCACTAACGCCTTCATGGGTCTGCTGGGCGTGGGAACCTGCCTGCCCGCAGGCGCAGCCGCCGCCCTGGGATACCTGGGCCCGCAGCAGAAGTTCGATCCCTTCTTCCCCAACTCCATGTGGATCGACCAGAACTTCCTGGCCGCAGGCTTCCCCTTGGTCAACCAGCCCTTCGGCTTTCCCACGGGAAAGAACTTCGTCTACGCCTATTCGGAGCAGGCCAACCTGTCGATCGAGCGCGACCTGGGCGGCGGCTTCGCCCTCAGCGTGGCCTACAACTTCAATGGCGGGCACCACCTCAACCGGCCCATCAACGCCAACCCGGTGCGCGGCGACCTGCTGTCGCAGAACTGGGCCAATGCGGTGGCGGCCGGTATCGTGCCTTCCAACACCAGTCCCTACGCCGTGAATGCCTTCTGCGGCAACACCGCCTTCGGGCCGGTGGTGCCGGCGGCGCTGGTCAACTTCTTCCGGCCTTCCGGCCTGAACCTCTCCATGATCCCGCTGATGACCGGCATCTTCGGTCCCGGCTGCATCACCTTCGCGCAGAACCTGATCACCTCGCTGGGGCTGGGGGTGGGCGTGCCGGTGCCCTTCAGCGATATGGTGGCCAACTTCTCCAACGGCAGCTCCGTGTATCACGGCCTGACCGTGAACCTGCGCAAGCGCTTCAGCCACAAGTACGAGTTCCTGGCCTCCTACACCTGGTCGCACGCCATCGACGACTCCACCGACCTGCAGTCGCTGCTCTCGCCCCAGGACAGCTTCCTGCCCAGCGCGGAGCGCGCCAGCTCCACCTTCGACCAGCGCCACCGCTTCGTCTTCAGCGCGGTCTACCAGAGCGGGAAGCTGGCGGGCGACGGCTTCGGCAGCAAGTTCTTCAGCGACTGGACGGTGGCCCCCATCATCGAGGCGGGCTCGGGGCGGCCCTTCAACATCATCACCGCCGAGAACGCCAACTTCCAGCTGGAGCCCAATTCGGCGCGGCCCAACGTGGTGCCCTCGGGCACGCCCACCAACTCCTGCGGATTCCCCACCGTGGCCTCCAAGTTCTCGCCCACGGGCTTCTTCCAGGTACCCTGCTTCGCCGACGGGCAACTGAACGGCAACCTGGGACGCAACTCGGCCAACAAGCCCTCCACCCTGTTCACCGACCTGCGCATCGCCCGCACCTTCCATCTGGGCGAACGCGTGAACCTGGACGGGATCGTGGACATGTTCAACCTGATCAACAAGTTCAACGTGGCCGACGTCAACCCCCTGTACACGCAGGCGGGGACGCCCACCGCCGCCTTCGACCCGCGCCAGTTCCAGTTCGCGCTGCGGCTGACTTGGTAGCTGACGTGGTAGAGGGTGGGGATGACTCCGGGTCCCGGCGATCCGGCGGGACCTTTTTCATTGACGGCGGCATGAGCTTCGGCATTCACTGGGGAGCATGAAGAGCAGGAGCAAGACCCGCCTGGGCGACGCCACCCACTGTATCCACGCGGGCGAGGAGCGCCACGGCAGCAACCGCGGCCTGGCCACGGAGATCGAACTGGCCTCCGTCTTCGTGGTGCCGGGCGTGGAAGAACTACGCCGCTATGCGGAGGGCAAGTCCAGCGCCTACCTCTACACCCGCTACGCCAATCCCACCACCCGGGCGGCGGAGGCGAAGCTGGCCGCCCTGGAAGACGGGGAAGACTGCGTGGTCACCGCCAGCGGCATGGCGGCGGCCATGGTGGCGGTGCTGGCCTGCTGCCGGAGCGGCGACGAGATCGTCTCCATGCTCGACATCTACGGCGGCACGCTCAAGCTTTTCCAGAACCTGCTGCCGCGGCTGGGCGTGCGCACCCGCTTCGTCCCCTTCCACCAACTCGACCGTGTCGAGAAGTACTTCAGCCGGCGCACGCGGATGCTCTTCCTGGAGTCGCCCACCAACCCCACGCTGCGCTGCCCCGAGCTGGAGCGCCTGTCCGCCATCGGCCGCCGCCGCGGGGCCTGCGTGCTGGTGGACAACACCTTCGCCACGCCCATCCTGCAGAAGCCGCTCGCCCTGGGCGCCGACCTGGTGCTGCACTCCGCCACCAAGTATCTGGGCGGGCACAGCGACGTCACCGCCGGGGCGCTGGTGGGTCCGCGGAAATGGATCGCTCCGGCGCGGCAGATGATGGTGCAGTCGGGCGGCTGCCTGGACCCGGCCGCTTCCTACCTCCTGATCCGCGGGCTGAAGACGCTGGAGGTCCGCGTGGAGCGCGCCTGCCGCAACGCCGCCCGCATCGCCGAGGTTCTCTCCGGCCATCCCAAGGTGACGCGCGTGCTCTATCCCGGCCTGCCCGGCAACCAGGGCCACGCCGCGGCCCGCCGCCAGATGCGCGACTTCGGCATGATGGTCTCGTTCGAGATCCGGGGCGACGGCCGCGCCGCCGAACGCTTCCTCGACCGCCTGCGTCTGTGGTATCTGGCCACCAGCCTGGGCGGCGTGGAGTCCACCGTCTCGTATCCCGTGCTCTCCTCGCACGTGGGCCTGGCCAAGAAGACGCTGAAGCTGCTGGACGTGAGCGCAGCCACGGTGCGCCTCTCGGTGGGCATCGAGGACGCCGACGACCTCATCGCTGACCTCGATCAGGCGCTCGATGCTGCCTGAGTCGTCCGCGTTCCGCGGCCCCGCGCGCGATTGACCCGCAAAAAGCCAGCGTAGTAGGATGCCCTTACTGCCGAAAAATCCTTGGTACTTCCGGTTTGTAGCCCAAGCCCGACCGCATCAAAGAACAAGAGGTTTATGGAACTTCGCAAGGCCCATTGGCTGCTGGTGATCCTGGGCGCGACCCTCCTGGCCACCTCCTGCGAAGAGAGCGCGAAGAAGCACGCCGTCGCCGATCCTCCGCCGCAGGCCCTGGCGCCCGCGGCGACGCCCGCGCCCCCACAGCAGCCGGCGCCCGCGCCCAAGCCGGAGCCGCCCTCGCCGCCCCAGCCCGATCCCATCGACGCCCAGGTGGCGCGCGCGGAAGCGGAGTTCCAAGCCGGGCAGGCCAACTACAATGCCGGCCACCTGGACGCCGCCAAGGCCAACTTCGACCGCGCCGTCAACCTGCTGCTGGAGGGCCCGGTGGACGTGCGCTCCGACGAGCGCCTGCAGCGCGAGTTCGACAAGATCACCGAGGCCGTCCAGAACCTGGAGATGCAAGCGCTGCAGCAGGGCGACGGCTTCCGCGAGCAGCAGGCCCAGCCCGCCCCCATCGACGAGGCCAACGACGTCACCTTTCCCGCGGACCCCAACATCCGCGCCAAGGCCGAAGCCGAGATGAGTCAGACGCGCGCCGACTTCCCCCTGGTCATCAACGACCAGGTGGCCGGCTACATCGCCTTCTATTCCTCCTCCACCCGCGGCCGCAACACCCTGACCCGCGCCTGGGTGCGCGCCGGTCGCTATCGCGAGATGATCGAGCGCGTCTTCCGCGAGGAAGGAGTGCCCCAGGACCTGATCTACCTGGCGCAGGCGGAATCGGGCTTCCAGCCGCTGGCGCTCTCCCGCGCCGGCGCCCGCGGCATGTGGCAGTTCATGGCCAGCCGTGCCTCCGGCTACGGCCTGGAACGCAACTGGTGGGTGGACGAGCGCCAGGACCCGGAAAAGTCCACCCGCGCCGCCGCTCGCCACCTCAAGGATCTCTACAACCAGTTCGGCGACTGGTACCTGGCCATGGCCGCCTACAACTCCGGACCGCTCACCGTGCAGCAGGGGGTGCAGCGTACCGGCTACGCCGACTTCTGGGAACTTTACAAGCGCAACGTGCTGCCACGCGAGACCAAGAACTACGTCCCCATCATCGTGGCCATGACCATCATCGCCAAGAACCCGGCGCAGTACGGCCTGGCCGACGTCGAGCCCGATCCCCCGCTCTCGACCGACACCGTCACCGTCCACTATCCCGTGGACCTGCGCCTGGTGGCCGAGTGCGTGGACGCTCCGCTGGAGACCCTGGAGGACTTGAACCCCAGCCTGCTGCGCATGACCACTCCCAAGGACGAGGACTTCGACCTGCATCTGCCCGCCGGCACCAGGGAGAAGTACCAGCAGGCCATCCTCGCCATCCCGGTGGACAAGCGGGTGTGGTGGCGCTATCACCGGGTGGCCCCGGGCGAGACCCTGGCCATGATCGCCTCCAAGTACCACACCAAGGCCCAGGCCATCGCCCAAGCCAACAACCTGGAGGGCGACGACCTCGCCCCCGACAGCAAGCTCATCATCCCGGCTCCGCCCGGCAAGGGAGACGGGGAAGTGGTCTACGCCAAGCGGCCTACCCGTTACCGCGTGCGCACGGGCGATACCGTGCTCTCCGTGGCCGACGACTTCGGCGTCCCCCCGGAGAAGCTGCGGCAATGGAATCGCCTGCACGGCAACGATCTGCACAAGGGCCGGGTGCTGCTCATCTACCGCCCCGTGCCCGCGGGCGAGACCGCCAAGGCCAGCCGCGCCGGCAGTCCCAAGTCCAAGCGCGGCACGGGCCGGCCGGCCGCCACCGGGGCCGGCAGCCAGCGCCACACGGTCAAGGCGGGAGAGACGCTCTCCAGCATCGCGCAGGCCTACAACACCACCGTGGAAGCGCTGCGGCGGGATAACCCCAAGGCCGGCGACAAGTTACGGGTGGGGCAGGTGCTGGTGATCGGGCCCGCCCGCTGACCTCCGGCCCCGTGGTTTTGACAGTTGCCCCCAAAGCGTTATAATCCGCGCCGGTTCCCGGCTCTGACCCGCGGTATAGCGTTAATATCAGCTTTCATAAGGGAGATAGCCCGCAAGGCAGGAGGCACACATGAGCTTCGACGACACCCTCTATGGCCGCAATGATGATGAGATGGACGAGTTCGGCGAGCCCAGCGGGTATGGGGAGAGCCTCGAGGAAGACTACGAGGAAGAAGAGGAAGAGGAGGAAGAGCCCGCGGGTGCCAGCATCAGCGTCCCCAGCATGGAGCCGGAGACGCCCGAGCGCGGCGGCATGATGGGACGAGGAGCGCCTCCCAAGCCCGCCCGCCCCGCCAAGAAAAAGGCCGCCAAGAAGAAAGCCAAGAAGGCCGCGAAGAAGAAGCCGGCGCGCAAGAAGAAGGCCAGGAAGGCGGCCAAGAAGGCCAAGAAGCGTCCCGCGAAAAAGAAGGGCGGGAAGAAAAAGAAGGGCGGCAAAAAGAAGAAGGGCCGCCGCCGTTAGAAGCCGGGAAGATCAAACCAGCCGCGGGCGCCGCCCGCGGCTTTTGCTTTCCTGAGTCGCAGGGGTGACTAGCCGGCCGCTCCGCTCGTCGGGCTGCCGCGGCGCCCGGAAAGCGCCAGCCCCATCCAGCAGCTCACCGGCCAGCTCAACAGCCACGCCAGCCAGTACCAGTGCGGCCAGCCCTTGCTCCAGTTGGGAATGGTCGCGGCGATGCCCAGCACCTCCCCGATGAGGAAGAACCAGAGCACGTGCCGGGAGGCGCGGCCCGGCGCGAAGCGAGCGCAGAGCCCGGCGCAGAGGATCGAGACGACGACGAAGAGTGCGGTGCTGGCGAGCAGGGCGTTGTCGGAGGGAACGCGGCCGCGGACGAAGTCGCCCGGGAAGAGACGGGAGAGCAGCGGGTCGGTGGCCAGCACGAGGATCACTGAGAGCAAGTAGCAGCCCACCACCACGGCGATGGACTTGAGCATCGGTCGCCCCCCCCGGAGCGTGTGTGGATTCTAGCAGAGGAGGCGCGACTAGGGTCCGGGGTGTCGGTCGCTCACCGCCCGCGCCCGCGCACCGCGTGCAGGCAGCGGGTATAGAGTTCGAGCAGGTGGTTGGCGTGCTCATCGGCGCGGGAGACGGTGCCGCCCTGGAAGCCGGCGCCGGGCGAGTCCACCTTGCCGAAGCCCGTGGTCAGGGCGATGAACTTCATCATGTCGAGGGCGATGTCCTCGTCGCGCCGCGGTCCTACCAAGCTGCCGGCCTCTTCCATGGTCTCTTTTCCTCCCCGGTGAGATGACTGCGGGCACAGTCTTCCGCCTATTGTACCCGCCGGTCGCCTTCGCCCCCGTTCCGCCTAGGTCTCGATAGCCACGTGGCAGACCCGGCCCACGATGTAGTCGGCGAAGGTCTTGTCTTCCTCGATGGGCAGCACGTCCACGGGATAGGCCTGATTGTGCGGGCGCAGCACCAGGTTCTTGCCCGCCTGCTCCACGTACTTGACGGTGCAGCCGTCGCCCTTGCGCACCGCGTACATGCTCTGCTCGTTCTTGCGGTAGGGCTTGAGCGAGTTGTAGTGGCGGTCGAGGAGCACGGTGGCGCCGGGAAGCAGGCGCGGGTACATGCTCATGCCGTCGCGGGCGTCCACCTTGACCAGGACGAAGCGGCGCCACTCCTCGCGGGCGGCGGCGCAGTCGGAGCGCAGGCGGTGCAGGAAGGCCTTCTTGAACTTGAGGATGTCGCGCACGTTCTCGCTGGTGATGAGGGGCTCGCCCGCGGCCACCTCGCCCTCCACCAGCAGCACGTTCTCGAACTCGTCCTCGGCGGGGGGCAGGATGCTGGCGCGCTTGTTGATCTCGTCGGGATCGAGCAGGTCGAGCACCGAGAGATGCTGCGCGGTCAGCACCCGGTCCAGGCCCTCCTGGCTGAGCGAGCGCTTGCGGTTGAGGAAGTTGGAGATGTGGGCCTGCTCGAAGCCGGTCTGGCGGGCGAGCTTGAGCCCGGTCAGCTCCCCGGCCTCGATGCGCTGCCACATCCGCTTGCGCAGGTTCTCTTGCAGGGCTTTGAATTTCATGCCCCCAGTATAACATTCGGATATAGAAATGCAAGTGCCTGGAACGAAAAGAAATAAAACCCTTGACCCGGGCCTCCCAAGCGGCTATATATGTGTATATCGCTATAGCTGGCTGTTGCGAGGTTGTATGGAGCAAGCGCCCCCCGCCGAGCAGGAGAGGCAATTCACCGAATTCCGCCGCAAGGTGCAGGAGTCCGAGCTGCTCTCGGCCGCCCTGGAGCGCCTGCTGCTGGCCCTGCGCTTCACCGGCCGCTTGAGCGTGGTGGTGCAGAACGGCCATGTGCTCAAGTCGGGCTACGAGGAGGGCTACTTCACGCGCCGCAAGGACGTGCGCCTGGTGCCCTGAGCCACCCGCGCCCCGTCGGCGGGCGCGGCACAACTGAATAGCCGCGGCAGGTCGTCGTAACACAAACGAGCCCTGCGCCGGTTCCGCTAGCTGCGGGACCGGCGTGGGGCTTTTTCTTTGTCCGCGACGCGGCCGCAGAAGAAGGAGAGAGCGATGCCAACCGCAGATCGAGAAGCGGAGACCCGCATGGAGCTGAAGTACTGCGAGCGCTGCGGCGGATTGTGGCTGCGGCCTGCGGGCAGCGGCCTCAGCTACTGCGAGAGCTGCACCCGGCACATGGCCCAGCTTCCGGCCGTCCGCCTGAAGACCCCGGTCCAGGAGGAGGAACCGGAAGGGAGGCAGCCATGAGCGGCGCGCAGACCATTCCCATCCGCTGTCCAGGGGGCCGCACCGTGTGGCTCGCGCCCTCCGACCTGGCTCTCTATCGCGGCGCCACCCTGGGCCTGCTGCGCCGCTACTTCCAGCTCTCGGTCGAGATCGGGCGGCTGCCCTCGCTGCTGGGGCGCGAGTGCTTCCGCGCCCGGCTCACCTCCTATCGCATGCAGAGCTTCGAAGACGTCGTCATCTTCGTGCACGATTTGGAACGCTGCCTGGAGCGATTGGACGGCTTCTCCCAGCGACTGCTGGTCCGGGTCGTTTTCCAGGAGTACACGCAGGAGGAAGCCGCCGGCCTGCTGGGCTGCACCTGCCGCACTGTGGAACGGCGCTTCCCGGAGATGTTGGATGCCATGAGCGCCGTCTTCCTGGAGCGCCGGCTTCTCCCTCTCCTGCCGCTGCATGGCGCCCGCGACAGCGGCGGGAGGGAATCTTGTCAAGAGGGCAAAAATGTGGAAATCCCCGCAACCTCTTCCAGGGAAAAGAAATAAAGTTTCCGGAGTCGTGTCGGGTTTGCCCCCGCAAAAATGCTATGCTGGATTTAGAAGGTCAGAAAAAGAGGAACTCCTGGAAGGCGCGGTCACCGCGCCTTTTGCTTTTATGAAGCCTGCCCGCAAGCCCAAACGCACGCACGATCGCGAACCTGCCGCCTTCGACCCTGTCCAGGCGGTGGAGCGCGCCCTGCCCGGCATCGTGAACGCGATCATCGAGCAGGCGGAGCAAGGCAGCTACCAGCACGCCAAGTTTCTCTTCGAGTTCGCGGGCATCGGGAACCAGCCGCCGGCGTCCGCGCCCGAGGAAGAGTCGCTGGCCGCACTCCTGTTCCGGGAATTGCAGCTCGAGGATTCCTAGAGAACCCCACCGCCCGCCCTGTGCGGGTCCGCCCCGGGGACGGTAGAATGAAGCTCAGTGTCTTCTATCTCCCGAAGCGGGTGACGAGACCGCCGGGACGGGCTGGGTGCATGGACATGAGCTGGGTGACCGACCGGCTGGCGGTCGGCGGCGGGATCTGGAGCGAGCCTAAGATGGCCGAGGTCGCCCGCGCCGGCGTGACCCACATCGTCAACATGCAGATCGAGTTCGACGATGCCCCGCTGGCCGCGCTCCACGGCATCGAGGTGCTGTGGGTGCCGGTGGACGACGACTTTCATCCCAAGCCCCCGGAGGTCTTCGAGCGGGGCGTGGACTTCGCCGCCACCGCCCTGGAGCGGCCGGGCAGCAAGCTCTTCGTGCACTGCGCCGCCGGCGTGCACCGCGCTCCCATGATGGCGCTGGCCATCCTGGGGGCGCAGGGCTGGGGCCTGGGGAAGGCCATGGAGACCATCCAGGCCAGCCGTCCGGTGGCGGACTTCGCCGACGTGTACGTCTCCAGCGTGGAGAGCTTCCTGCGCTCCCGCCTGGCCGAGACCAAGTAAGGCCTTCCGCGCCCTTCGTTGGAGCAGCTAACCGACTTCACAATTCCGGGCCCTGGCCGGCTGGGCTAAGCTCAGCCTGCGGCCGGGGACCCGGCCCTGCGGATGACGACAAGCTATGACCAGGAAACGGTTGCCAGTGCGCCGCCCGTGGTGGCGGCTTTTTTGTTGCGTCGCGGCCGTGCTGCTGACGGTGGTGGCAGGCTATCCCGCGCCCCCCGCTCCGCCCGCCAAGACCAGCATCTTCGACGTGCTCTATCGCGCCGACGGCGCCCCCGCCGCCGGGACGCTGGTGATCACGTGGCCCGCCTTCACCACCGCCGACCACGCTCCGGTGGCGGCCGGCTCCCTCAGCGTGCCCATCGGCCCGGGTGGCGCGGTCAGCCTCGCCCTGGTGCCCAACGAGGGCGCCGAGCCCGCAGGCACCTACTACAAGGTCGTGCTGAAGCTGACCGGAGGCGAC
>DASPRL010000009.1 GCA_035624475.1 Terriglobales bacterium | reverse complement strand
TCCCGCATGGACATACAACCAGTGCAGGGAGCGGGACTGGATGGCCTGGGTGGGGTCGAGCAGCAGGGAGATGAAGGGCATCACGATGGCGATGCCCACGGACTCCAGCACCGCTCCCACCACCATGGCCAGCAGCAGGATGGCGCCCCGGATCCTGTCCGAAACCGGAAACAGCCGGATGAAACGCAGTATCCGCACTCGCTCGCCTCGGCCGCCCGCGCTATCCGGCGGCAGCCTCCCTGACCTTCTCGAATTCCGCGCTCCGAATCAATCCCCGCCGCGGGAGCGAGGCAGGGAGAGGTTGCGCACCTGCTGCACGGCGAGTTCCAGCCGGCGTCGTTCCCCTTGGTCCAGACGCCGGTTTCTTGTCTGCAGCAAGAACCCCTTCATCCCGGGGATGACGGAGAACAGATACACTAGCACGCGAGCATACTGTGCGAAGACCTGGCGGCCGGTCTTCCACGCCCCGTAACCGGGCCGCCCCTCCCGCCACAGGAAGCGCGTCAGCGCCAGCTTATCGCGGACGTACTTGCCCAGGCGAAAGGAACTGATGTCGCGGTAGAAGTAGAGGGGCTGGGCGAGGTTGGCAAACCGGCTTTCGGAGTGGGTCGAGAACCACAAGCCCCAGTCCTCGCAGGCGCGGAGGCGCTCGTCGTAGGGATGACGGCGCAGCCACTCCGTGCGGGCGACGAAGGAAGCGTGCACGATGCCGATGCCTTTCAGGGGATGGCGGCAGATGGCGGCGTGGCCGGCGGGCAGAAGGCGGAGGCCGCAGGGCCGGCCGCGACGGTCCAGGACCGCCAGGCCGCAGCCCACGCCGTCCACCTCCGAGTGGGCGCGCAGGAACTCCATCTGGAGCTGCAGGCGCTGGGGATGCATCATGTCGTCGGCGTCCATGCGGGCCACGTAGGGAGCGCGCGCCCGGGCTGCGATCTGGTTCAGCCGTGCCGCCAGCCCGCGATGCACGCCATCCGCCAGGACCTGCACTCGCGGGTCGTGCAGGCTCTCGGCCAGGGCCACGCTGGCGTCGGCAGAACCGTCGTCCACCACCAGCAGTTCCCAGTCGCCGAAGCTCTGCGCGAACACGCTGCGCAGCGCGTCCTCCAGCCACGGCGCGGCGTTGTACACCGGGAGTCCGATGGTCAGGGCGGGACGGCGGCTCATCGGGCTCCCGACTCACTCGTTTTCATGGCCATGAGGAATCGGTCTATCTTAGACCAAGCTCCGCAGGCCCGGCGGCTCACGTCTCCCGGTGACCTGGGTCACTGTATTCCTGGCGGCAAGGGGTAACGATAATCGTGTGTGACCCGTCGTACGGGGGCGTGCCCCGATTCGGCGGGTCATCGGCCGGCCAACTCTCCCAGCGAAAGAGTCACCCGCAAGCGTGGCGGGGGGCCAAGGGGGAGCCGCAGGCTCCCTTTCACCTCCTGCGCGCCCGCTGAGGTCACGGACCATGATCGTCGGCCTGGGCATCGACTTCCTCGAAGTCCACCGCTTCGAGCGCGAATTGGCGCGCGCGCCCTGGCGGCCCCGGGACGGGGTCTTCACCCCAGGGGAGATCCGGCGCTGCAACCGCGGTTCGCGGCCGCCCCAGCGCTACGCTGCCTGCTTTGTCGCCAAGGAGGCCACGCTTAAGGCGCTGCGGCTGGCACCGAGCGACCTGGGGCATTTCCGTGAGGTGGAGATCGCGCGCGGCCGCAAGGGCGAGGAGGTCATCGTCCTGCACCGGCGGCTGAAGCGGGAGTCGCAGCGGCTGGGGGTGCGGCGTATCCGCCTCGCTACAGCCTCCACGCGCCGCCACCGCGCCGCCATGGTCATCCTGGAATCCTGAGCCCCGGAGGTGTAGATGGACACGGCGACAAGCAGTCAGCTTTCTTACGAAGAACTCACCGCCGGCTTCGACTGGTCCATCGCCGAGCGCGAGCTGGGCTACAAGCCGGGCGACCCGCTCAACATCGGCTGGATGTGCAGCGATCGCATCTGCCGGATGGGGCTCGGCAGCAAGCCCGCCCTGCTGTGGGAAGACCACGAGGGACACGAGAAGGTCTACACCTACGACGACATCCGCCAGCTGTCCAACACCGTCGCCCGCTTCCTGCGCGGCCTCGGCATCCAGCCGGGCGAGCGCGTCTGCCTCTTCCTGGACCGCGTGCCCGAACTGTACATCGGCTTCCTCGGCATCCTGAAGACGGGCGCGGTGGCGCAACCCCTGTTCTCCGCCTTCGGCGACGAATCGCTGTTCGTGCGCCTCGCCGACGCCCGCACCGCCGCCATCGTCACCCAGAAGAAGCACGTCCACAAGGTGCGCAAGATCCGCGAGGAGCTGCCGGAGTTGCGGCACATCGTGGTGGTGGACGCCACCGGCGCGCCCCTGCAGGCGCGCGAGGTCGCCTTCGACATGCACGGTCTGCCGCCGGTGGAAGACTTCGAGGTCTTCCCCACCACCGCCGAGTCGCCCTCCGTCCTGCACTACACCTCCGGCACCACCGGGCAGCCCAAGGGCGCGCAGCATGTCCACTATTCGATCGTGTCCCAGTACTTGACCGCGAAGTGGGTGCTCGACCTCCGCCCCAACGACATCTACTGGTGCAACGCTGATCCCGGCTGGGTGACGGGAACGTCGTACGGCATCATCGGCCCCTGGGCCAACGGCATCACCCAGGTGGTGCTGGATGCCGGCTTCAACGCCGAGCAGTGGTACCGCTTCATTGAGAAACGCCGGGTGACGGTCTGGTACTCGGCCCCCACCGCCATCCGCCTGCTGATGAAGGAGGGGGACGAGCTTCCCCGCCGCCACGACCTTTCCAGCTTGCGCTACCTGGCCAGCGTAGGCGAGCCGCTGAACGCCGAGGCGGTGCTGTGGTCCGGCAGGGTCTTCGGCCGCCAGTTCCACGACACCTTCTGGCAGACCGAGACCGGGTGCATCGTGATCACCAACCTGGCTGGGATGCCCATCAAGCCGGGCTCCATGGGCAGGCCTTTCCCGGGGATCCCTGCCACCGTGCTCGATCCCAGGAGCTATGAGCCGCTGAACCAGCCCGGTGCGGCCGGGCTGATCGCGCTGCGCCCCGGCTGGCCCTCCCAGTTCCGCAGCTACTGGCGCAATCCGGCGGGTTTCGAGGCCAAGTTCAAGAACGGCTGGTACCTGTGTGGCGACCGCGCCTCCCTCGATGCCGACGGCTACTTCTGGTTCATGGGCCGCGACGATGACGTGATCAACACCGGCGGCCACCTCATCGGCCCCTTCGAGATCGAGTCGGCCCTGCTCGGGCATCCCGCGGTCGCCGAATCCGCCGCTGTCGCCAAGCCCGACCCGGTGAACATGGAGGTGGTGAAGGCCTACGTCACTCTCAAGCGCGGCTTCACGCCCAGCGACGACCTGGAGTTGGAGATCATGAACCACATCCGCAAGCGCCTGTCGCCGCTGGCCATGCCCCAGGAGATCGAGTTTGTGGAATCACTGCCCAAGACCCGCAGCGGCAAGATCGTGCGCCGCGTGCTGCGCTGCAAGGAGTTTCACGAGCCGGTGGGTGACCTGTCCACCATCATGAACGAATGACCGAGGAAGGACTGGCATGGATCAACTGACTCAAGTCGTGCATGACTACATCGTCAAGGAGTACCTGGAGGAAGGGGACGACCGCGAGATCACCGGGACCACGCGCCTGATCTCGGGCGGCATCGTGGACTCGTTCTCCATGGTTTCGCTCAAGCGCTTCCTGGAGAGGAAGTACTCGATCCGCATCCCCGATGCCGAGGCCACTCCCAACGCCTTCGATACGGTCGAGAGCATCGTGGCGCTGGTGAGGCGCTTCCAGAAGGCCGGGGCCGCGGCCTGAGCGCGGCCGCGGGAACAACTTGCACTGTCGAGGCAGCTTATGGCTTATTCCGAATCAATCCGCAGCTACTACCAGGGCGAGATCGAGGGAATCCGCAGCGCTGGGCTCTTCAAGGAGGAGCGCTACATCCACTCGCCGCAGTCGTCGGAGATCGAGGTCGAGTTCCCCGTCGGCGCCGGCGTCCAGCGCTGCATCAACATCTGCGCCAACAATTACCTGGGACTCTCCAGCCATCCCGAGGTCATCGCCGCCGCCCACGCCGGGCTGGATGCGCGCGGCTACGGCATGTCCTCGGTGCGCTTCATCTGCGGCACCCAGGACATCCACCGCGAGCTGGAATGCCGGCTCACCGGGTTCCTGGGCACCGAAGACACCCTGCTCTTCCCCTCCTGCATGGATGCCAACGCCGGCATCTTCGAAGCCTGCTTCAACGAGCAGGACGTGCTCATCGCCGACCGACTGGTGCACGCCTCCATCGTAGACGGCATGCGCCTGTGCAAGGCCATGCAGGACACCTTCAAGCACTCCGACATGGCACACCTGGAGGAGAAGCTGCAGGAGCACCAGGACAAGCGTCATCGCATGATCCTGACCGACGGCGTCTTCTCCATGGACGGCGACCTCGCCCGGCTGGACCAGATCGTGGCGCTGGCCGAGCGCTACCACGCCATGGTCTTCGTGGACGACTCTCACGCCACCGGCTTCATCGGCGCAACCGGGCGCGGCACCCACGAGGCCTGCGGCGTGCTCGGCAAGATCGACGTCATCACCACCACCCTGGGCAAGGCGCTGGGCGGCGCTTCCGGAGGCTGCGTCAGCGGCCGCCGCGAACTGGTGGAGATGTGCCGCCAGCGCGCGCGTCCCTACCTCTTTTCCAACGCGGTCGCGCCCGTGATCGTTGCGGGAGCGCTCAAGGTGCTCGACCTGATCACCGCCAGCACCGAGCGCCGCGACAAGCTGGAATGGAACGCCGGCTACTGGCGCAGCCTGCTGAAGAGCGCCGGCTTCGACATCAAGGATGGCAGCAGCCCCATCGTGCCGGTCATGCTCTACGACGCCAAGCTGGCCCAGGAGTTCGCCCGCGACCTGTTCGACGAGGGCGTGTACGCGGTCGGCTTCTTCTTCCCGGTGGTGCCGAAAGCCCAGGCACGCATCCGCACGCAACTGTCCGCCGCCCACGAGCAACATCACCTGGATACCGCCATCGCCGCCTTCAAAAAGGTCGGCGCCAAGCACGGCATCCTGGGCCTGGGCAAGAAGGAACTGCTGGCCCGCTGCGCGGCCTGAGGAAGGAGGGGCGATGCTTTGCGGAGAACTGGAGAGGCTGGAGGCGGAGTTTGATGACATCGTCACTGCGCTGGAGGAGCAGGACCTGAAGCCGAGAGAGAGGAAGGCCCTCCAGCAGGCCTACCGGCGGATGCTCGAGAGGATCGAGGACCATCGCCGGACCGGGCACAATGGCGGGCCATGCTTTGAAGAGGAGTCCCAGGCAGCCTGAGCGGTAGCCTCACGCCAGCCATGGCAGGCAAGCCCCTACCAGGCCCGCGGCGGCTGTCCCTGAGTCCCGAGGCCCGGTCTCGGCGCTTCTGCAAGTAGACTTGTGCCAAGACCGGCTACCATGTCCCCGGGGCCTGTCCACGCCGGCATGAGAAAAACACCCACTCCTTCGACGAGCTCTAAGGCCGGGCTTGCCTACTGGGCGCAGCGCACACTGGAGCAGTCGGTCAAGGTCACGCTCAGTGCGAACCCCGAGCCGGTCCACGACCTGCGCGTGGCCCTGCGCCGCTGCCGCTCCATGGCCGGTGGCTTTGCCGCCGTCGACCCGGACCCGGCGTGGAAACAGTTCCGCAAGCTGGGGCGATCCCTCTTCGCCCGCCTGGGAGAGCTTCGCGACGCCCACGTCATGGCGGAATGGGTGAAGCGGTTGTCGAAGCCCGCCGATCCCGTCCGCGGCGAGCTTCTCCATGTCCTTGCGATCCGCGATGACCATCTGCGACAGACCGCGCTGCAGGCCATCCAGAAGTTCGATCGCGCGCGCTGGCAGTCGCTGGCGCAGAAGCTGGCCCGCCGCTCCCGGCGGGTGTCGCCGGAAGGACTGGTCTTCCAGCACCTGGCGCTGGAGTGCTGGGAGGAAGCCCACCGCCTGCACCGGCGGGCGCTGCGCAATCGCAGCCAGATCGGCTTTCACCAGTTGCGCATCGGCCTCAAGAAGTTCCGCTACGTGGTGGAGAACTTCCTGCCGCGGCGCCACCAGCAATGGGGCGCCAGCCTCAAGCAGCTCCAGGACCTGCTGGGCGAAGTGCACGACCTGGACGTCCTGTGGGCCATGGTGCGGAGCAATCCGGCCTTCCGCCAGGAAGACCGGGCCTCCTGGCGCAACCGGATCGCGGAAGAGCGCGGGCGGCGGCTCCACGGATACCGTCAGAGGATGATCGGTCCCGGCTCCCTATGGCGGGTCTGGCGTGCGGGGCTGCCGCAGGGCAAGCAACTGCAGCAGGCCGCCTTCAGCCGCTTGCGCACCTGGGGGAGCTTCCTGGACCCCGATCCCGCGCACTCCGCGCTGGTGTCGCAGCTCGCCATGCAGCTCTACGACGGGTTGGCACGCGCCGGGCTCTTTACGGCCACCGCGGGGACGCGCCGGGTCTTGGAGGCGGCGGCCCTGCTGCACGATGTCGGGCGCAGCCAGAGCAAGCGCGGGCATCACAAGCACTCTTATCGCCTCATCCGCCGGCTCGCGCCGCCCCTGGGGTGGTCTTCCCGGCAGCTCGCCGCCATCGCCGCCGTGGCGCGCTATCACCGCGGCATTCTGCCTCGTTCCAACCACAAGTGTCTGACGGCGTTCCCGGCTTCGAGCCGGCCCGGCATCCTGCGCCTGGCCGGCATCCTGCGCCTGGCCAATGCCCTCGACCTGTCTCATGAACAGGCGGTCCGGCTTCTGCAGGTGGAGAAGAGCGAGGGAACGATCGTCGTCCGCGGCCAGGGCTACCGCGAGAACGGGCCTTGGGCCGAACGTATCGCCGCAGCCAGGCATTTGCTCGAGCTCTGCTGCCACGCGCCGGTTCTGGTCCGGCCGAAGAGTTGGGCGGGATAGCGATCGCGTCGCTCGCCGGCGCAGGCTATTCCTTCTTGTGCAACTGCTCCGCGAGGTAGTTGCCGATTCCCATCTCCTCGATGGAATGCAACTGAGCCTGCAGAAAGTCGACGTGCCGTTCCTCGTCCTGGATCATGTGCTCGAACAGCGTGCGGGAGGCGTCGTCGGCCGCGGCCATGCAGATCTTGACCGCCTCGTTGTACTGCGCCGAGGCCTCGACTTCATCCTTCAGGTCGATCTCGAGCTGCTCCTTGACGTTGGCCCCGATCTGCGGGCGCAGCGCTACCTTCACCTCGGGTGCGCTGTCGAAGAAGATGATGCGCTCGATCAGGCCTTCCGCGTGTCGCATCTCCTCGATGGCGCGCGCCTTGGTCCGTTCGCCGAGATGAGCATAGCCCCAGTTGTGGCACATCTCCGACTGCACCATGTACTGCACGATGGCCGTCAACTCCGCGGCGAGCGCTGCGTTCAACTGCTCGATCACGTTCTTGTTTCCGCGCATCTCTGGCCTCCTTCCACCCGCCTGTCTATACAACTCCAGAACCGGCGCCGGAGTCAACGACTGGGGTGGTCGGGTGCTGCGGGAGAGGAGGCTCGACGAAGGCCCAGAGCCTCAGAGCAGCCAGTGCAGGCAGGCCCACAGCATGCCCCCGGCGACCAGCCCATAGCCGACCGCGCTGGTGACCAGCTTGTGGCGGTGGCGCGCCTGGGCCTCGCCCCGCGCCCGCGTGACCTGCTCCGCCCAGGTTTCCTCGTGTGGATCGCAACCTTCGTCGTAGATCATTTGGGGCGCCCCCGAGCTCCTTCCCCAGCCGGTGCGGCTACGCGCTGCCCAGCGTGAAGCCGAAGTGTTCCAGCTCTTCCTTGAGATCGTCCATGGCCTGGTTGGGCGGCAGCGAGGCGGCGTAGTTGAGGATCTCCACCTCCATTTCGTCCAATCTCTCCAGCTGGCGCTCATCGAATACGATCATGACGGCACCTCCCAGCCAGGACGGCTTGACACGGGGCGACGGGCCCACCGTCCCCCTGCTCGCCATCCTAGGCAGTGCGCGCCCCGCCAGTAACTGCCAAAACTGCTAGGGAAGCGGTGAAAACTCCTTGGAGTCGGCGCTGGATTCGGGCATCCGCACCTCGCCACCGAGCGGTGCGACTTCCATGTGCATCTCACACGCGAGCCCTGCCGCGGCGCGGCTGGCGTCTGGTTTCCTCTTTGATGCAAGCGAGTGGTTTGATAGGCTTATGCTCGTATCTTCTCCCCATCAAGGGGTCGGATAGCTCTCGTCGGAGTTGCCGTGTGGAGCGCCGCAAGGCCATTTTTTCAGCCCTTTTCCTTTGCCTCTTCGCGCTTAGCGCCCTGAGCCAGACCTCGAACAAAGTCCGCGCCGCAGTTCCGGTTCGGCCCAACGGGGTAACCGCTTCGAACGATCTGGACGGCGACGGCAAGGCCGACATCCTCTGGCGCAATTCCAGCACGGGAAGTGTGGTGGTGTGGTTTATGAACGGCGCCACCAGGCTGAGCGGCGCCTTCGTGGCCACCGGCGTGGACCCTGCCTGGCAGATCGCCGGGATCGGGGACTTTGATGGGGACGGCAAGGCCGACATCCTGTGGCGCAACTCCAGCACGGGGAGCGTGGTCCTATGGTTGATGAATGGTGCCACCAAGGTTGGTGCGGCGTTCGTCGCTACCGGCGTGGACCCGACCTGGCAGATCGCCGGAGTCGGGGACTTTGACGGGGACGGCAAAGCCGACATCCTGTGGCGGAATTCCGACAGCGGCGGCGTCGCTGTCTGGTTGATGAATGGCGCGACCACCAAGAGCGCGGGCATGGTTGCCAGCACGGTGGATCCGAACCTGCTGATCGCGGGGGTAGCTGATTTCGATGGCGACGGCCAGGCCGACATCCTTTGGCGCGACATCAGTGATGGGAGCGTCTTGCTCTGGCGGATGAGCGGCGTGACTGAGTTCAGCAGCACGGAGGTAGCGCCCGGTGTCGACCCCGCCTGGCAGATAGCTGGGCTTGGCGACTTTGATGGCGACGGCAAAGCTGACATCTTGTGGCGCAACAGCAGCACCAGGAGCGTTGTCGTATGGCTCATGGACGGCGCCACCAAGCTCGGCAGCGCCTTCGTGGCCACCGGAGTCGATCCGAACTGGCAGATTGTCGGGGTGGCAGACTATGACGGTGACGGCAAAGCCGACATCCTGTGGCGCAACAACGCGACCACCAGCGTGGCCGTATGGACCATGGACGGGGCTACCAGGACCGGCGCCGCTTTCGTTTCCACCAACGTCGATCCCGCGTGGCAGATCGCTCCTCCGGCCGTGCCTCCCCTTCCCCCGGGCCCCAATTTCGTTCTCTCCGTGAGCCCGAAGGCGGTGACGTTGGTGTCAGGCTCGACCAAGTCCCTTGACGTCTCGAACACACCTTCGAACGGATTCACGGGCCAGGTCAGCGTGTCCATTGCTGGCGTGCCACCGGAGGTGACCGCCTCGCCCACGACCTTCCTGCTGGCCGCGGGCGGTCAGCAGCAGGTTTCCTTCTCTGTGCCCTCCACGGCCACGTCGGTCCGATCCACCCTCACTCTCCAAGGTACTTCGGGGTATTTGACCCGTACGCTGCAGCTTCCCCTGGCAGTGATTCCCATCCCCACCGCCGCGCACGCTCCCCTTCGCACGCGTTACCTGCGCACGGACGCGCAGTACGACCCCAATTCGCTGCAGTTTGCGCCTCCTCATCTCACTGTCTACGATCGGGTTCATAAGCTCTTTTTCGTGAGCAACCCTTTCCTGAATGAGATCGACGTCTTCGACGCAGCGCTGGAGATCGAAGTGGGCCAGATCAGCGTACCGGCCCCCTGGGGCATCGACATCGCCCCGGACGATACTGTGCTCTATGCCGCGACGCTTCTCGGTAACGTATATGTGATCGATCCCACGACCTTCTTCGTGATCCGGAGGGTGGCGGCGGCCTCGATTGGACCGAACGGGTTCGAGGCATCACAAGCCCTGGTGCTGGCGGACGGGAGAGTCGCTCTGCTGGGACCGATGGGCGGCCTTCCCGTCGATGGCTCCACAACCTTTGCTGTCTGGAATCCGGCCGACAACTCACTCGTCCAGAAACCACCCCAAGCTTGTCCCATGAACATCGGCGCTTTTGCCTTAAGTGGCGATCGCACCAGAGTTTTGCTGGGCGACATCGACAGCGGTGGCGGCCTTTGTTCCTTCGACGCCTCCGCCATGACGTTTGCCACTGGGAGCTTCGGCGGCTTCCTGAGCCAGATTGAGCCCTCCCCCGATGGCAAGCGATTCTTCGTCACCAGTGAGAGCGGAAGGATTGGTGTCTACGACGTAGCCACCGTGCAGCAGCTCGGCCTTTTCCAAGGACCCCAGGGGGACAGTCCTCCTCAGTCGTTGGGAATCTATGGAGCTGTTATGAGCCTGGACGGCGGCACGTTGTTCGTGGTCGATGGGCTGAGTGACGTCGTAGCCTACGACACCACATCCTTTGCCCAGAAAGGCTGGGTGCCGAATTATTTCATCGTGGATTCCCAGAGGACCCTGGTTCCGGCTGCGATCGACGAGACTGGTCTCATCCTTGGCCCCATCGGACACGGTGTATCGTTCCTGGACGGAAGCCAGATCCAGCCGGCCGTGCTGCCACCCGAAGTCGGACTGGGATATGTCGTCCCCGATACGGGGCCAGCCGCGGGCGGTACTTCCATCCAAGTCGGAACCAGTACCGGCGTCCAGAATACAGTTCCCGGACTGAGCCAAGCCTACATTGGGAACGCCCCCCTCGTGGGAGCGCACGAACAGATTCTGGGGAACAATACGGACCCGTCGATTCTGGGGACCACTCCCCCGGCATCCGGAATGGTTGTGGCGGATTTCACGGCAGTGTTCCAGAACGGAAATGTGGGTCTCATGCCGGAGTCCTTCAGCTACGGGCCGGCCATCGTCGAGGTGGTTCCCAATGCTTCGGCGGCGGAGGGTGGCACCACCGCTATGGTTATAGGTTACGGTTTTGGGCAAACGGTCAGCGACGTCCACGTGAGCATTGGCGGCCACGCCGCCACGGTGACCACGCTCTTCCCGAGTGCACCAATCTCTCCCTATCCCTTCCCCGTCGAAGGGATCAAGTTCACGGTCCCGCCGGGAACGCCGGGCAGCAATGTCGATGTCAAGGTGACCACTGTTAATGGCAGCACGACCGCTGGCGGCGCGTTCCACTACACCTCCGCTGTCACCTCTTACCCCCTGAGCGCGACCCTGCAGGCGGGTGTGTACGATCCATACCGCAGTCTCTACTATTTCACTGATCGCACCAAAATCCAGGTGCTCTCCACCGCCAGCGGGCAGTGGTTGACGCCGATTAGCTTGCCTAACGTCGGCGGTTCCACGCAGCTTCTGGCTCTCTCGCTCTCCCCGGATGGTTCCAAGCTGGCGATCTCCGACTTCGGCGACCGTGCGATCTACGTCCTCAATCCCGACGCCCCAGCCTCCGCGCAGGAGTTTGCAGTCCCCCAGACACCCTTGAATGCGGGCAACACGCCGACAGGCCTGGCCATCACCGACACAGGAATTGTCTATTTCGCGACGCAGGACTTAAACGGGACCGGGAATCGCATCTTTCACAGGTTGGACACCGCGAGCGGGATCACGCAAGACTTGACTGACCTAGGTGCCGGTGGCACGAATGATCACTACATCCGTGTGCTCTTGAGCCCCGACGGGGCGAAGATCTATTCCCTGATTGAAGGCGCAGCTTTTTGGGTAGACACCGCGACTGACCAGGTCACATACGCTTCCCTCACTCCTGGCGGTCTGGAATTGGCTCTGTCGGCGGACGGGACGACCTTGGACATGAACGGCATCTTTGCTGACGCTTCATTGAACGCCAGCGGCGCTCTCACATACATCGACCGAGAAACTTGGGTACCGACTGCGGTGCTGGGACAGAAGCTGAACCACGACGGCAGCTTGATGTTCCAGCCCTTGACCGATGGGATCGACGTGTTGGATGTCGCCCGGGGCCGGCTCCTTTATCGCGTCGAGGTCCCGGTGCAGATCGCCCCGGCTTACGATGCGTTAGTGGTGAACCCCACCGATAACACCGTTGCGGCGATCACCAGCAACGGCGTGACCTTGATCAGCCTGAACCAGCTGCCTCCGCCCTCCACGACCGCCCTATCCCCCGCGCCTATGGGCGCCGAGGTCTCCCCTCCAGAAGGTGGTTCCTCTAGACCTTTTGCAGGACCGGGAAAGATCAAGAGCGGCCCCCGCTTGCACTACAAGGGCACCCGCGGGGCGCCGAAGCCGCCGGATTGGCGGTAGTCACGGCAACCAGAAGTAATGGCCGGCGGGCAGTGTGCCCTCCCGAACTGACCGCGGGCCGCAGGATCCGACTGGGTAGGCCCGCGCGCTGGGAATCCGCGCACGATTCGCGCTAGGATGGCGGCGATGGAAGCGCGCAACCTCGATCCCGCGGTGGTCGAATCCTTCGGCCGGGAGTGGCAGAGGTTCGACCAATCGGGGCTCTCCGAGCAAGAGCTGGAGCGGCTCTTCGAAAGCTACTTCCACATCTTCCCCTGGGAGAGGCTGCCCGCGGGCTCGGTCGGCTTCGACCTGGGCTGCGGCAGCGGCCGCTGGGCGCGCTTCGTGGCGCCGCGCGTGGGGGAGCTGCACTGCATCGATCCCAGCGAGGCCCTGGAGGTGGCGCGCCGCAACCTGGCGGCCTATTCCAACTGCCGCTTCCACCGCGCCAGCGTGGACGCCATTCCCCTACCCGACGCCAGCGCCGACTTCGGCTACAGCGTGGGTGTGCTGCATCACGTCCCCGACACACAGGAAGGCATCCTGGACTGCGTGCGCAAGCTCAAGCCCGGCGCGCCCTTCCTGGTTTACCTGTATTACGCCTTCGACAACCGGCCCTGGTGGTTTCGCTCGCTGTGGAAGGTGTCGGACCTGACACGGCGCCTGATCTCGCGTTCGCCGCACTGGCTCAAGAGCGCCTTTGCCGAGGTCGTCGCCGTGCTGCTCTACTTCCCGCTGGCCCGCCTGGCGGCATGGCGCGAGCGCCGCGGCGGCAAGGTGGACCACTGGCCGCTCTCCGCCTACCGCCAGCGCAGCTTCTACGTGATGCGCAACGACGCTCTCGACCGCTTCGGCACGCGCCTGGAAAGGCGCTTCACCCGCGCCCAGATCGAAGCCATGATGCGCGCCGCCGGCCTCGACCAGATCCGCTTCAGCGATTCCGTCCCCTTCTGGTGCGCGGTCGGCTTCAGGAGGCAGTAGGACGCGCCGGGACCTGTGAAGGGTCCGGCACTCCCCCAGGCATCGGACGGCTCTGCTCCAGCCAAGCCTGGAACATGAGCACGTTCCACAGGTCATATTGCCAGTTGTGATGGCCGGAGAGGTGTTCCTGCCACTTCTTGCGGATGGGCCGGGGATCGAAGTAGCCCTCCTGGCGCAGCCGGCTCTCGTCCAGCAGAGCTTCGGTCCAGTCCCTGAGCGGCCCTCGCATCCAGTCGCCGATGGGGATGCCGAAGCCCATCTTGGGGCGCTCCACCAGCTCCCGCGGCACGTAGCGATGCAGCACCCGGCGGAGGATCCGCTTCCCCTGCCCCTCGCGGACCTTCATGGCCAGGGGCAGCTTCCACGCCAACTCCACCACCCGGGGATCGAGATAAGGGATGCGACCTTCCAGACTCACTCCCATGCTGGCGCGGTCCACCTTGGCCAGGATATCGTCGGGCAGGTAGGTCATGGCGTCGAGGTACATGGCGTTGTGCTCGTACTGGGGAAAGCCCGGCCACTGCGCCAGCAGGTAGTCGGCGGTGGCCTGCCCCGAGGCTCCCAGCACCACCTGCTCCGGCTCAAGCCAGAGCGAAGCCAGGCGCAGGTACATCGCCTTCGGGCTCGTCAGCGCCAGTACTCCCGCCAGCTTATGCATCTTGTCCCCCGGGAGGCGCTGGCGCCAGCTTCGGGGAAGGACCGGGCCCACGCCCTGGAACAGGGCGTCCCAGAAGCGGGGCGAGACCCCGGTGATGCCGCCGGCGGCCAGCCGCCGCAGCGGCCCCGGCGCCAACCGCATGCGGTTCCACAGCCGGCGGCCCCAGACGTAGCGGTTGTAGCCGCCGAAGACCTCGTCGCCGCCGTCGCCCGACAGGCTCACCGTCACCGAGTGCCGCGCCAGCTTGGAGACCAGGAAGGTGGGGATCTGGGAGGAGTCGGCGAAGGGCTCGTCGTAGAGGGTGGGCAGCAGGGGGACGACGTCCATCGCCTCGCGCGGGGTGACGTACAGCTCGGTGTGCTCGGTGCGCAGGTGGTGGGCCACGGCGTGAGCTTGCCGGGCCTCGTTGTATTCATCTTCGTAGAAGCCGATGGAGAAGGTGCGGACCGGTTGGCTGCTCTGCGCCTGCATGAGCGCCACCACGGTGGAAGAATCGATGCCGCCGGAGAGGAAGGCTCCCAGGGGCACGTCGGAGATCATGCGCAGCCGCACCGCATCCCGCAGCAGCGCATCCAGTTCCTCCGCCGCCTGCGCTTCCGTGCCGCGGTAAGGCTCCGCCAGGCCGCGCTCCACCACCTCCCGCAGCGACCAATAGGGCGTGGGCCTGGCTTGCTCGCGGCGGTCGGTGCGGACCTTCAGGAAGCTCGCCGGCGGCAGCTTACCGATGTCCTCGTAGATGGAGAGGGGCGCGGGAATGTAGGCATAGCGCAGAGGGAAGGCGAGGGCCTCGCGCCGGATCGCGCCGCGGAAGCCGGGATGCGCGCGCAGCGCCTTCAGCTCGGAGGCGAACAGCAGCACGTCGCCCATCCAGCCATAGTAGAGCGGCTTTTCCCCGAAACGGTCGCGGGCCAGGAAGAGGACGCGCTCGCGCCGGTCCCACAGGGCGAAGGCGAACATGCCGTTCAGCCGCGGCAGCGTCGCCTCCACGCCCCAGTGCTCGAAGGCCGCCAGCATGACCTCGGTGTCGCCGTGGCCGCGCAGGGCCAGCGCCGAATCGGCCACCTGCGATTCCAACTCCCGGCGCACCTCCTGGTAGTTGTAGATCTCGCCGTTGAAGGCGACCACGTAGCGGCCGCTGGAGGAAACCATGGGCAGGTGCCCGGCGGGCGAGAGGTCGAGGATGGCCAGCCGCCGGTTGCCCAGGGCGACGCCGGCTTCGGCATCCACCCAGGTTCCTTCGTCATCGGGCCCGCGGTGGCGCAGGGTCGCAATCATTCGTCGGATCTGATCGCGAAGCTCCTCTTCGCCGCAGGAGCGACCCAAGTCCAGTTTTCCCGCGATGCCGCACATGCAGCGCCCTCTTCGCCGCTCACCCGAGGCGACGGATGTAACTCCGCATCATAACCCAGGCCTAAAGCGGCCGGCCCGGGTCGAGCGCCACCCGCGCCATCGGCCCTCGGGAAGCGTCGCCTGGCCGGCTTCGTTTCTCAGGGCTGGGATCGCTCCGTTCCCATGAACTTGGGCATGGTGGCGTGGCCCTCCCAGGAGATGCCCTTGCCTCGGAGCACGAGCCAGACGGTAGCGGCCAGGATGCGCAGGTCCAGCCACAGGCTCCAGTGATCGACGTACCAGACATCCAGACGGAAGCGCTCTTCCCAGCTCACCGCGTTGCGGCCGTTGATCTGGGCCCAGCCGGTGATCCCGGGCTTGACCGAATGGCGCCGCGCCTGCTCCGCGCTGTAGCGGCCGAGATACTCCATGAGCAGCGGGCGCGGGCCCACCAGGCTCATGTCGCCCTTCAGCACGTTCCAAAGCTGCGGCCATTCGTCCAGGCTGAAGCGGCGCAGGCGGCGGCCCAACCGGGTCAGGCGCTGCTCGTCGGGCAGGAGATTCCCCTCGGGATCGCGGGCGTCGCTCATGGTGCGGAATTTCACCAGCTCGAAGGGTTTGCCGTCCTTTCCCGGCCGCTTCTGGCGGAAGAGCACTGGCGCGCCCAGACGGATTCGGATGATCACAGCCAGCACCAGAAGAAGAGGAGAGAGCAGCAGCAGGGCCAGCGCCGATGCCAGCACATCCCCGGCGCGTTTGAGGACTTGGCTCACTTCTCGGCGGCCCCCATCTCTCCCACCAGCAGCAGTCCCGAGGAAGCATAGGGAACGATGCGGTACTCCGCCAGCCCGGCCTGCCGGCAGATCTCCTCCAGCCGCTGGCGCGTGTAGAAGTACACCGGGCATCGGCGCAGGGCGTAGCGGAACTTGCGCAAGGGCGCGCGCACCAGCGAACGCGCGGGAAAGCTGGCGATCACGCGGCCCGCGCTGAGTTCCATCATCCGGCGTAGCATGGGCGGGGGATCGGCGACGTAATCGAAGACGCCCAGCGCCACCACGGCATCGAACTTCTCCGCGAAGGAGTGGTCCAGGAAGTCTCCCAGGAGGAACTGGCAGCGTTCATCCACGCCGTGGCGGCGGGTGAACTCGCGGGCCAGCGCGAGCATGGGCTCGGAGAAGTCGACGCCCACCACCCGGCGCGCCCCCACCTGGGCGAAGAGCACGCTGTTGCGGCCGGAGCCGCAGCCCACGTCCAGCACGCTGAAGTCGCGCAGGCCCTCGAGCGCCTCCAGCGTGCGCTCCACGCGCTCGAACAGCCCGCGGCGCAGCCGGCGGTTGATCCAGCCGCGCCAGCCCCGCGCCTCCTCGTAGAGGGCGTCGAACTTAGCCGCTCGCTGCCGAAAGTAGCTCTCGACTGTCACCCAGATCTGTCCCTTCAAGAAAGTCCTGGCAGGTCGTGAAGGAGAACTGGCGCAGCAGGCCAGCCACCTTCCCTGGCAGGGTGGTGCGTCCCAGGTTCTGATGCAAGCCGAACTTCCATCCCCGCAGCCGCTCCCCCAGGCTGGCCGGGGCCGTCGCGGCGAAGACCTTCAGCCTCTGGGGATCGAATTCATAAGGATGAAAATAGGTGGTGAGCGGAAGCTGCTCCCGGTGCAGCCGCGCCACCGCCTTCTTCAGCAGCCAATAGGGAGCCAGGCGAAAGTAGCCGCCGCCCGCCACCGGCAGGCGCAACCCGGCGAAGGGCAGCGTGGCCAGCGGGACCTCGATGATCTCCCCGCCGCCCGCCAGGCGATAGCGCCGCGGCTGGGGATCGAAGCCGGCGATGCCGTAGCGGCGGTGGTGGATGGGGAAGATGCTGGAATCGTAGCGGAAGCCGAGTTCGGCCAGCACCTCCAGCGCCCACAGCGAACCCCGCCGGATGGAGAACTCGGCGGCGCGGTAGCCGCGCACCGGCCGGCCGGTGATCTGCTCGATCACTCTCTTGGCGCGGCGCGTGTCCTCGGCGAACTGGTCGCGCGTCAGCCGGTCCACGATGAGATGGGCGTAGCCGTGGCAGGCGATCTCGTGTCCGCGCCCGGCCACCTGCCGCACCACTTCCGGGTGCTGCTCGGCCAGCAGGCCCAGCACGAAGAACGTGGCCTTCGCTCCCGCCTGCTCGAGCAGCGCCAGTAGCGCTTCCACCTGGCGCAGCACGTTGCCGGTGGACGAAGGCACGCGCCCGGTCACCCGCCGGTAGGCCAGGTGGTTCCAGTCCTCCAGGTCGATGGAGAGAATGCTCTTCACTTCCGCGCTTTCCTCCGCTGCACCAGGGGCTCCAGACCTTGGTAAAACGTCCGCAGCCGGGCCAGCATCTGGCGGGCGTCAAAATTCTCCAGGATGTGGCGCCGGCCCTGCTCGCCCATGGCCGCCGCCAAGGCGCGGTCGCGGGCGAGGCGCGCGATGGCCTCAGCCAGCGCGCCGGCGTTCCGCATCGGCGTCAGCAGGCCGGTCTTCTCGTGCAGCACCACCTCGCGGCAGCCGCGGATGTCGCTGGCCACCACCGGCAATCCCATGCACGCCGCCTCCATGCACGCCCGCGGGATGCCCTCGCGGTGCGAGGGCAGCGCGAACACGTCCATGGCAGAGTACCAGCGCCTGAGATGGTCCTGCCAGCCGGCAAAACGCACCACGCCCGCCTGCTCCAGCGACCGGATGCGCTCCGGCGGGACGGCATCGCGCTGCTCGCTCTCCCGCGGCCCCACGATCAGGAACTTGATCTCCGGGTGCGCCGGCGCCAGCGCCGCTGCCGCCGCGAACAGCTCGGCGAATCCCTTCTCGTATACCAGCCGGCCGACGCTGCCCACCACGAAGTCGGAATCCGACAATCCCAACTCCCGGCGCAACTGCGCGCGGGCTGCCGCGGCACCCTCCGGCGAGAAGCGCCCCACCTCGATCCCGTTGCCCACGTAGGCGATCTTCTCCGCGGAGCAGATGTGAGCGCGCACCGCCACTTCCATGTCCTCGCGGCTCTGCGAGAGCAGGAAATCCGCGTGGCGCGCGGTGTAGCTTTCCGGCAGCCAGAACAGGCCGCGCCGCCACGCGCTCATGCGGTCGTGGAAGAGTAGTCCGTGGACGGTGTGGACCACCACCGGCACGCGCGCCTGGCGCGCCGCCGCCGGCCCCAGCAGCCCGGCCTTGGGCGTGTGGGTGTGGACCACGTCGAAGCCGCGCTCGCGGAAGCAGCGTACCAGCGCCCGCCGCGAGCGCAGGTCCTGGAGCGGGGTGAGTTCGCGCGCCATGGGCACCGTCTCCACCGCGACGCCCTGGGCGCGTACCGCCTCCACGTGCGGCCCGGGCGCGCACACCGCCGTCACCTCGTGTCCCATCTCCTCGAGCGCCTGGATCTGGTCGAGCAGGAGATAGCGGATGGAGATATCGGCGGTGGCCACCTGCGCGATCTTCATCGGCTGCGCTCCCTCCAGGCAACGACCCTCTTCGTGGCGGGGACGGCTGCCGGCCTCAGCGGGTCGGGATCTTGTGGTTCCGATACGCGGGGAGCGGCGGTGGCGCCGGCGCCGCCGCGGGACGCCAGCCGGCGCGTGGTACCGCGCCCTGGCGTGCGGCCGCCGGAGCGGCCCGGGTGCAGAACAGCATCATGGCGAAGGGCAGCAGCATCACCCGCTCCCGCGTCAGCAGCCCGAAGTTGGTGATGGCCAGGCTCATCACCACGGAGAACTGGAAGGCGAACAGCAGCACGAACAGGACGAAGGGCTTGCTTCTCCAGTTGCGCACCGCGGCGTACAGATCGCGGCGCCGGCGCACGAAGATCCACAACAGCAGCAGGCCCTCCAGCGCGGCCACCACCGACTGCAGGCTGTGCACCTCCCAGGGCCAGGGCCGGAAAAACAGGAAGGGCACGTTCACCAGGCGATAGGGCAGGGACGCGCTCACCGTGATGGCCGAGCCCCCGGTCTGGTTCGCCTCCGCCACCTTCTCCAGGATGCTGCTGGCCTGCGAGACGGTCTCCATCTTCAGGAAGCTCTGCGCCTGGCGCGCCAGCCACACCGTGCTGCCCAGCACCAGGGGGACACCCAGGAGCTTCCCCAGCGTCCCGGTCACCCCCTGAAGGTTCTTGCCCACCAGATACGGCAGGACGAAGGCGATCCCCAGCATGGCCGCGATGTGCGGCCGCACCAGCATCACCCCGGCCAGCCCCACCAGCAGCAGCAGGAAGGCCCCCGGACTCACCCGCCGCTGCACCCGCGCGAAGCCGTAAGCCGCCACCCCCAGGAAGAAGAGGATGGCCGCGTCTTTGCTGATGGCCGAGGTCCAATACACGATGGAGGGCAGGAAGAACACCAGCAGGGCCGCCAGCTTGTGGTCGCCCTCGGGGAAGACCAGCACGAAGGTGCGGTAGAAGAGATACTGTCCCCAGAAGGCGGCCAGCGCGTAGATCACCGTGACCGTGGGCAGCGAGACGGTGGTGGCGGCGAAGATCAGCCCGGTGAGCATGTAGATGAAGTTGCTGCTCCAGAAGGGCTGCAGGGTGGTCCAGTGACCGTAGCGCAGCAGGTCGGTGGCGATCAGCTCCCCGCGGTTCCAGTAGATGACCATGTCGGAGGCCATGTCGTAGACGTGGAAGACCGTCCACAGGTAGGTGCCCGCGGCTGCCAGCTTGAGCACCAGGGCCACGGGCAGCGCCCGCCGCAGGAAGGGGTCGCGTCCCGCCGCCCTCATCACCAGCAGCAGGTTCAGCAGGAACAGGAAGGGCACCAGCACCAGCGCCACCGAGTACTCGTAATAGGCAGAAGAAAAGAACAGCGCCCAGGTCCAGAAGGGAAGGGTGATGACGCAGCCCACACCTATCAATTGCACGATCAGGTTGTATCGGCCTGCGGAAGCGGAAGCCACGATGGACTGGTTTAGAGAGTATCGGGGCCGGCCCGCCGCGTCAATGCTCCGCAGACGCGTCCCGGTGGTCAGCATGGTTCTGTTTCCCCTTCTGGTACCATCGAGCCCGGGCCACACCACGCATGCGCGTCCTCCACGTCATCGACAGCTTGCGGCTGGGCGGAGTCGAGGTCCTGCTCAGCGAGATGATCCCCCGTTTCGCGCGGCACGGCGTGGAATCCTCGGTGGCCGTGCTCAAGCCCACCGACAGCCCTTTGCAGCAGCGCCTCCGGTCCCTGGGTGTGCCTTTCGTCCCCAACCCCTACACCCGCATCTACTCCCCCCTCCAGGTGCGCCCCCTGACCCGCTGCCTGCCCGACTACGACCTGGCGCAGTCCTACCTCTT
>DASPRL010000008.1 GCA_035624475.1 Terriglobales bacterium | reverse complement strand
CCCCGGAAGAAGGAGCCCAAGCAATCGGGTGATCCGGTGATCGGGGATCAGGACTGCAGATGCTTCGGCTGGCGGCTCAGGAGGACGAGACTACCGGCACTCCGCTACTTGAAACCTGGAGCGTGAACCCTGAAACTGGTCGGTATGGGCCGGGGGCCAAGGCGGGTCGTGCTGGCGATGGCGGCGGGGCTGGCGCTGCTGCTGGCGCCGGCGCGCGCGCAGGCCAAGAAGCTGGAGGACTCTTCCTTCGTCTACGGCATCTTCGCCGATAACCCCAGCTGCGAGCAGGTGGAGCAGCGGCTGGCGGCGGCGCCGCTGCGACCTACCGTGCTGCTGAGCGTGGAGAACGGCCAGGGGTTCCTGCTGGACCAGGCGGGCGGCGGGGATCTGCTGCAGTGCGCGCTGCGGAGCCTCGCGGGCGCGGGGCGCACGGCCAAGGCGCTGCTGCTGCAGGACCCCAGCTTCCTGGACCGAGCCGAGGAGTCGGCGCGGCGGATGCGGCTGCTGGGCGAATTCGCCGCCGCTCATCGCAAGCTGCTGGCGGGCGCGGTCATCGACATCGAGCCTTACGTGGAAGAGCGCTGGAGCTGCGCCACCCACGCCGGCAAGCGGGAGATCGGCGGGCGCTACCTCGAGTTGCTGCGCCAGTTGAAGGCGGCTTCGGGGACGCTGCCGGTGGAGGCGGCCGTCCCCTGGTGGTACACCCTCAACGACGACATCCCGGAACTGCTGCCGGGGACCATCCTGGAGGCCGCCGACGGCGTCTACTTCATGGTGTACGGCGATGAAGGGGGGCCGGTGGTGGACGGGCGGGCGGAGAAGGTCTTCGACCGCATGCCGGCGGAGAAGCTGGGAGTGCGCCGGGGCAAGGTGTACATCGCGCTGGCCACCTACGAGAGCGTGTCGGCGCCGGAACTGGAGGCGGAGCTGGCGGCGGTGCGCGGCCACTACGCCCCGGTGCGCAGCTTCGCCGGCACCGCCGTCTTTCATGCCACCAGCGAGTACAACGCGCCGCTGGTGCGGGTGCTCTCCGGAGTGGTGGCCGACAGCGAGGGCAACGGGCTGGCCGCGGCCCAGGTGGAGTGCTGCGGAGTGAAGGCGATGACCAACGCCTGCGGCAAGTTCACGCTGAAAGGGATCCCGGAAGAGCGGGCCACGCTGCACGTCAGCAAGGGAGGCTACGCGCCGCGCGCGGTGGAGGTCACGCTGTTCGCGCCCGGGCGCGAGCGCGAGTTGCCGCCCATCCTGCTGCGGGAGAAGAAATGACCGTCCGGGCGAGGCGGCGGCTGTTGTGGGCAGTGCTGGCGGGCGTGCTGGCGGCAAGCGGGCCGGTGGTGCGCGCCCAGAATGCGCCGGGATCGCCGAGCGCCTCCGCCATCCCCGACCAGAGCCGTCCCGAACTGGCCAAACGAACGCTCAAGCTGCAGAACACCGAGTACTGGTACGAGGTCTTCTCGCCGGCGGGACACGACAACACCCGGGAACTGCCGGCGGTGGTGCTGCTGCACGGCGCCGGCGACCAGCCCGATCCCATGATCGCGGCCTGGCAGGATTTCGCGCTGCGCAATGAGATCGTGCTGCTGGCGCCCGCGCTGCCGCCGCGGCTGGACTTCGAGCCCATCGCGCCCGAGGTCTTTCGCCGCATGGTGAAGCAGGCGGAGGGGGAGTGGCCCATCAATCCCCAGCGCATCTACGTCTTCGGGCACTCGGCGGGGGGCTACCTGGCGCTGGACGCTGCTGCCTTCGACTCCGACCTGTTCGCGGCGGTGGCGGTGCACGCCTCCTTCCTCGCGCCCGCCTACACCGGCATCCTGGAGGCGGCGCGCCGCAAGACTCCCATCGCCCTCTACATCGGTGACCGCGACCTGCGGGTGCCGGTGAGCAAGGTCGAGGGCACCCGCGACCTGCTGCGCCAGCGCGGTTTTCCGGTGCACTACGTGCTCCTCCCCGGCCACGACCACAACTACTACGCCCTGGCGGAGCAGATCAATGAAGATGCCTGGAGGTTCTTTCAGTCCCAGCGCCTGAAGTGATCAGGCGCCCTTCTTGTGCGGGACGCGGGCGCGCTCCAGGTAGCGCAGGCTGCGCAGGTCCACCCGCACCAACTCGCCCGGGGCGATGAACAGCGGCACCTGGATGCGGACGCCGTTCTCCAGGGTGGCGGGCTTCCAGGTACTGTCCTGGCCGGAGTGGGCCGGGGGAGCGGTTTCAGTGATGCGGGCCTCGGCGGTATCGGGCAGGACCACGCTGATGGGCTGCTCGCCGTAAAACTCCACCGGCAGCAGCGTTCCCGGCTGCAGGAAGCGGTCCGCGTCGCCGATGAGCGCGGTCGGGACTTCTACCTGCTCGAAATTCTGCGGGTCCATGAAGGTGGAGTGGCCGGCCTCGGCGTAGAGGAACTCCAGGCTGCGGCGGGAAAGCTCCAGGTCTTCCAGGCGCTCGTCGGGCCGGAAGTGGGGCTCCCACAGGCGGCCGCTGGCCACGTCGCGCAGCTTCGACTTCACCACCCCGCCCAGCTTGGCGGCGCCGGCCTTAGCTTCCGCCTCCAGCACCTTGTAGACGTGGCCCTCGATGCGCAGGGCCATGCCGGCGCGCAGTTCCGAGGCAAGGACCATGGGACGGCCTCTCATTCCTAGTTTAGTCCTCGGTACTTCGTACTCGGTACTCAGTTTTTCAGCAGCCCGCGCTGAGGCCCGACGTCTGAGGTCTGGCGTCTCGCTTTAAGGTTTGTCCTCCAACTTCGCCCAATGGGAGGAGTTAGACGAGCAGGGCGTGGTGCTGGTGCAGATGTAGAACTGGGTGACCGGGTGCAGTTCCCACACCGACTTGCGCCAGCAGGTGGCCTTGTGGTTGGGCAACGCGCAATCGTCCTTGGGGACGCGGTGCTCGTTGTCCACCAGGAGCTGGCCCACGGCCTTGACCTGGCGGCCGACGTAACCGGCCAGCAGCGTGTCGTCCCAGGCGGGATGGGACTGGGCGCGGGAGTGCGGCGTCATCTCCACCACCACCCCTTGCGCTTTCAGCGCCGCCTGCTGTTTCTTGGTGAGATGCGCGCCCGAGGCCAGTTGCTGGGCGACTGCGGGATCGAAGCCGATGACGATGTGGTAGTCCACGTCGTCCGGGGCAGTGAGCTCGCAGTTGGAGCTCTCCGCGTCCGCAGGCTGCACCAGGTAGAGGTAGCCGGTCAGGGCGTAGATGTTGCCCTCGCCCATCTGCGCGAGCTCGTCGGCGTAGAGGGCGTGGTTGCCGCGGTGAAGAGGCGTCGGCAGGGCGGCATCGAGCGCGGCGATGTCGCTCTCGTCCAGCACCTTGACCGGCGGCAGCGCGGAATCGGGGAGCTGGTTCTTCACCAGGTTGAGATAGGCGTCGTAGTTGGGGTGGTCGGAGTCGCTGCAGCCGGCGGCGTAGTTGGCGTGGCACTGCTGAGAGTCGTCGACCTGGGCGCAGCTCTCCGGCTGGACCTTGCCGGCCTTGGCGACCAGGGCCTTCTGGTTGGTGGAGAGATCATGAGGCGGCGGTGCGGGCGCGGCCAAGGCCAGCCCGGCGGCGGCCAGGCCTGCGAGCAGGATGCGTCGGCGCATGGGGGAACCTCCTGGTTGCGGGTTCGGCCGCCGATTGTGCCATCAGCCCGGCCCCGGCGCAAAGGGTGCTGGAAGGAGACGCCAGGCTGCCTCAGACGTCAGACGCCAGCCAGGCCAGGGATGGACGAGGCTAGACCGGCTCTGGAGGCGCTTTTCCGCTATCCGGGGCGTACAATGGCTCTTTTCGAGGTGCCGCCATGAAGGCCCGTCCTCGGGGCCGGAAGGCCCCTGTTCTTCTTGCTCTTCTCTTCCTCCTCTTTCTTGTCCTGTTCCCCGGCTGTGGCAACGTCAAAGTCGCGGGCGTACTGGGCGGCGATGGCAGCGTGGTCGCGGTCCACGTGGGCGGGGGCGGCGCGAACCCGCCTCCGTCTCCACCCTTCGTCGAACTGCTGCTGGTGGCCAACAGCGGCAGCGGGACGGTGTCGTCCTTCGGCATCGGGCAGAGCACGGGGATGCTGGCGGCCGCCGCCGGCTCGCCCTTCACCGCCGGGAGCGGCCCCTTCGCCGCCGCGCTCTATCCCAACAACCAGTTCCTGTATGTGAGCAACAACGGCACCCACAGCCTATCCGGCTATGCCGTGGACACCGCCAGCGGGGTGCTGACCCAGTTGCCGGGTTCGCCCGTGGCGGTCGGGGACTGCCCGCGCGACCTCGCCATCACTCCGGCGGGCACCTTCCTCTACGTCGCCAACCAGTGCAGCCACGACGTCTCCGCGTTCTCCGTCAGCCTGAACACGGGGGCACTGACGCCGGTGCCGGGCTCGCCTTTCGCCGCCGGCACGGCGCCCTTCGCCCTGGCGCTGGATCCCGGCGGCAAGTTCCTCTACGTCACCGACGACTCCGGCGGCACGCTGCTGGGTTTCGCCGTCCAGAGCGACGGCTCGCTGGCGCCGGTGCCGGGCTCTCCCTTCCCGGTGGGGAGCTGCCCGGAGTCGGTGAGGGTGGCGCCCGGCAGCAAGCTGGTGTACGTGGCCAACGCCTGCTCCAACGACGTCTCCGCCTTCAGCTTCGACGCGGCGGGAACCCTGACGGCGGTGGCGGGCTCGCCCTTCGCCGCCGGAGGCTCGCGGCCACAGGCCCTGGCGGTTTCGCCCACCGGCAGCCTGCTCTACGTGGCCAACCAGTTGAGCAATGACGTGGCGGTCTTCAGCATCGCCACGGGAGGCGGGCTGACGCCGGTGGCGGGATCGCCCTTCGCCGTGGGCGGGAGCAATGCCCTGCCCTCGGGCCTGGCGGCCGACGCTTCAGGCAAGTTCCTCTACGTGACCCTGAGCAACGCCGGGCAGGTGGCGGGATTCAGCGTGGGCAGCGGCGGCGGCCTGACGGCCATCGCGGGCTCGCCCTTCGCCGCCGGCAGCATGCCCCAGGGCACGGCCAGCAGTCACTGAACCCGTCGGTGACAGGCAGTCGCGAGTGTCTGATCTGGCGTCTGACGTTTTGAGATCCAGACATCTCGAGAATATTCCTGGCCAACGCCGCCGAACCGCATCCAACGAAGCGAATCGGTGTTATGCTGCGCGCGGAGGTGAACGAGAGAAGAATTGGGAAAGAAGCTGAAGCTCTGGCCGCTGGTGGCGGCCACCTACTTCATGGTCTCGGGCGGACCTTACGGTCTGGAAGACCTGCTGCAATCCAGCGGCTACCGCTTCGCCATCCTGCTGCTCCTGCTTGTCCCCGTGTTGTGGAGCCTGCCCACCGCGCTCATGGTGGGCGAACTCTCCAGCGCCATCCCTGACGACGGCGGCTACTACATCTGGGTGAAACGCGCCCTGGGCCCCTTCTGGGGCTTCCAGGAGGCCTGGCTCTCGCTGGCTGCCAGCATCTTCGACATGGCCGCCTATCCCACGCTCTTCGTCCTCTACCTGGAGCGGATGTGGCCGCAACTGCACGGCTTGGAAGGCATGGCGGTGGGCGCGGCCGTGATCGCGGCCTGCGCTTTGTGGAATATCCGAGGCGCACCCGCGGTGGGCAATGCTTCCCTGGTCTTCGGGGCGGCGCTGCTGGCGCCCTTCGCGGTGCTGTCGGCGGCCGCGCTGTTCCAGCCGGCGGCGCCCGCGCACGCTCCTCTGCATCACCCCGCGCTGGTGGCCGGCGTCATGATCTGCATGTGGAACTACATGGGCTGGGACGGGGCCTCGACCGTGGCCGGCGAGGTGGAGCGGCCGCAGCGCACCTATCCCCGGGCCATGATGCTGGCCGTCCTGCTGGTGACGGTGAGCTACCTGCTCCCGGTGGCGGCGGTGGCGCGCGGCGGCATGGATCCCAGCCAGTGGAGCACGGGCGCCTGGGTCACCGCCGGAGGCGCGCTGGGCGGCCGCCTGCTGGCCATCTCCCTGGTCGCCGGGGGCATGCTCTGCGGCCTGGGCATGACCAACGCCCTGCTGCTCTCCTATTCGCGCGTGCCCGTGGCCATGGCCGAAGACGGCTATCTACCGGCGGTGTTGACGCGCAAGCTTCGTGGCAACCGGGCGCCCTGGGTGGCGATCGTGGTGCTGTCGGTGGCCTGGTCGCTGGCCCTGGGCCTGGGCTTCGAGCGCTTGGTGGAGTTGGACGTGCTGCTCACCGGAGGCAGCCTGGTGCTGGAGTTCGTCGCGCTGGCGGTGCTGCGCAGGCGCGAGCCCGGCCTGCCGCGCCCCTACCGCGTCCCGGGAGGCATGACCGTGGCCTGGCTTTTGGGCGTGGGCCCCACCGTCCTGCTGGGCATGGCGCTGTGGCAGACGCTGGCCGACAACGGCTTCACCCGGAACCTGGCCCTGGGACTGGCGCTGGCTGCGCTGGGACCGCCGCTCTATTGGCTGGCGGCATGGCGAGGAAAGGCGCGCGCCGAGGAACCCGCCGTCGCCAGTCAGGAGTCAGAGGCCGAGAGCCAGGACGACTAAGCGAGTCGCCGGTCGCCAGTAGCCGGTCGCCAGAAAGTCAGTAGCCCTTGTGCTTATTCACCAGACCCAACAACGGCTGGCCGGCGAGGTAGCGGCGCAGGTTCTCGGAGAGGAGCACGTAATGTCGCTCCCATAGTCTGTCGGTGACGGCGGCAGTGTGCGGGGTGATGAGCACGTTCTCGGTGTGCCAGTAGGGCGACTCGGGCGGCAGCGGCTCTTCCGGGAAGACATCGAGGGCGGCAGCGCCCAGGTGGCGTTCGCGCAGGGCGGCCAGCAGGGCGGCGTCGTCGATGAGCGCGCCGCGGCCCACGTTGATGAGGCAAGCGTCGGGCTTCATCTTTGCCAGGCGCGCGGCGTTAATGAGGTGGCGGGTGCGGGGGGTGACCGGGGCGCAAAGAACGACGAAGTCCGATTCTGCCACCACCCGATCGGTCTCGCTCGGGCCGGAGACCTGAACATCGGGGGATCGGGTGATCGGGTCCTCGGGTGATCTTTCCGGGTGCT
>DASPRL010000007.1 GCA_035624475.1 Terriglobales bacterium | reverse complement strand
GAAGCTCTACTTCTCCACGCGCCGCGGCAAGCAGTTCAACTCCATGACCTATGGTCCCCGCGATCCCCTGACCGGCGCGCGCCGCCGCGACGACGTCTTCCTGAATGTGGAGGACGCCCGCCGCCTAGGGCTGAAGCACGGTGATGCGGTGGTGGTGCGCTCGGCGCTGGGCGAGCTCCGCGGCCACGTCCACCCGGCCGACATCTGTCCGGGCAACGTGCAGGCCTATTGGCCCGAGGGCAACGTGCTCATCGAGCGGCGCTACGACCCGGTCAGTTCTGCGCCGGACTACAACGTCGTGGTGGAGATCGCCAAGGACGGGGCTTGAGGTTTCAGAGTTTCAATGTTCCAAGGTTTCAAAGACAAAACCACACCTCGCGTACCTTGAAGCTTTGAAACCTTGGAACGTTGAAACCTCACAGCTCCCGCCGCCCCTCCATCGCCTTCTGCATGGTGATCTCGTCGGCGTACTCGATGTCGCTGCCCACGGGGACCCCGGTGGCGATGCGCGTCACCTTCAATCCCGGGCGCTTCAGCGTCTTCGAAAGATAAGTGGCGGTGGCCTCGCCCTCGACCGTGGGGTTGGTGGCCAGGATGATCTCGTCCACCTGTCCGGACTCGACCCGCCGCGTGAGGTTGGCGATGCGCAGTTGCTCCGGGCCCACGCCGTGCAGCGGCGAGAGCGCCCCATGCAGCACGTGGTAGACGCCGTTGAAGCCCCGCGTCTTCTCGATGGCAGCGATGTTGGTGGGCTCTTCCACCACGCACACCAGGCGCTGGTTGCGGGTGGGACTGGAACAGTAGGCGCAGGGATCCACGTCGGTGATGTTGTTGCACACCGAGCACAGGCGCAGCTTCTCCTTGACGTCGTGGATGGCGGCGGCCAGCGCCTCCGCGTCCTCGCCCGCTCCCCGCAGGATGTGGAAGGCCAGCCGCTGCGCGCTCTTCGACCCCACTCCGGGGAGCTTCTTCAGCTCCTCGATCAGGCGGGTCATCGGTTCTGCGAATCTGGACATGATTGAGTAATTGTGTAATCGGGTAATTGAGTAATTGAGAAGCGGCTGTGCCCGGGTTTTCAATTACCCGATTCCTCAATTACCCAATTACTCGATCACAAGAGCCCCTGCATCCCCCCCAAAAGGCCTCCCACGCTTGTCTGCAGCACCTCGTCCACCTTGCGCCCCGCCTCGTTGACCGCGGCGGTGATCAGGTCCTGCAGCATCTCCGCGTCTCCGGAGCGGGCCAGCTCGGGCTCGATGGTGACGGACAGGAGATTCTTCCGGCCGTTCATCCTCACGTTGACCGCGCCGCCGCCCGCCGAGGCCTCCACCACGGTTTCGGCCAGCTTCTTCTGCAGGGCCTCGTACTGCTCGCGCGCCTGCGCCAGCATGGACTGCAACTGCTTGGGATTGAAGCCGCCCATAGGAATTTATTGATTTCTTGATTTATTGATCTCCCCATTTCTTGGGGCAGCAAGCGCCGTCTGCGCCAGCTCTCCTTCAATCAAGAAATGAATAAATCAATAAATCGATCAATCTAGCGCTTCTCCTTGTGATCGATGACGGTCCTGATCTCCGCACCAAACTTGTCCTGCATGCGGCGCACCACCGGGTCCTGGGCGGCGCGGCTGCGCCCGTTGGCAGTTGTGGCCGGGGCCGGTGGCCGCTCGGTGTCGCCGTTGGTCCCGTTGGAGACGGCCCCGCCCACCACCTTGAGCTTGAGCGGCCGGCCCGCCGCTTGGGCTGCGGCCGCGTTGGCGATCCGCCGCGGCTCCGCACCCATCGACATCTCCACCATGCCCGCCGACTCCTTGACCTGGACCACGGCCTCGGCGCCCTCCAGGCCCCACTCGCCGCGCTCCAGCAGCGTGACCAGCATGCGGTGGCCGGCCTCCTCCAGTGCGCCCAGCACCGCCTCGCGCAGCTCCAGGACGCCGGGCTGCGTCGCGACCGCGGGAGATTCCGCCGTAGCCAGCGCCGTGGCTCCCACCGACATCTCCGGCTTGGGCAGGCCGCTCTTGCGGGCCTTGTCGGCCTCAAAGGGCGAAGGGCTGCGGGAAGCCGGGCGTGCCGGCACCACGGCAGGCGGCGGGGACACACGCGGACTGGGGGCGCCAGCCGAGGGCGGCTGGGCCACGCGGTCCGCCGCGGCGCCGCTCAGGATCTCCTCCATCGGCAGCAGGCGCTGCGCGTGCACCAGCTTGAGCAGGCCCAACTCCAGGTGGAAGCGCTGCTCCTGCTTGTACCCCAATTCGCTATGGGTGCGCAGCATGATCTGCAGAAAGCGCGCCAGGTCCTCCTCGGAGAACTTCTCCGCCACGCGGGCCACGCGCGCGCGCTCGTCGGAGGAGATCTGCAGCACGGGTGACTCCTTGCCCGCCACCTTGGCCACCACCGCGTTGCGCAGGAAGCGCACCATCTGGCGGGCGAAGTAGGCCGGGTTCTGGCCCTCGCTGAGCAGGCGGTCCACCTGCCGCAGCACCTCCTCGCTGGAATTGCGTTCGACCGCTCCCATCATCTCCTCCAGGATCTCGGAGGGGACGGAGCCCACCAGCCCGCGCACGTTGGCGGCGGTCAGCTTCTCGCCGAAGCCGGCGATGGCTTGATCGAGGATGGAGAGGGCGTCGCGCATGGAGCCGTCACCCGCCTCCGCCAGCATGGCCAGCGCGTCGTCGTCCGCCTGGATCTTCTCTTTGCGGGCGATGGCGCGCAACTGCTCCACAATCTCCTCGAAACGCACCGCGTGAAAGGAGAAGTGCTGGCAGCGCGAGCGGATGGTCTGGGGGATGTCTTCGGGCTGCGTAGTGGCCAGCATGAAGACCACGTGCGCCGGCGGCTCCTCCAGGGTCTTGAGCAGGGCATTGAAGGCGGCGTCGGTGATCTGGTGGGCCTCGTCCAGGATCCAGATCTTGAAGCGGTCGCGGGCGGGGCGGTAGCGGGCGGCCTCGCGCAGTTCGCGGATCTCGTCGATGCCGCGGTTGGTGGCGGCGTCGATCTCGAGCACGTCCACCGAGCGGCCCTCGCGGATCTCCACGCAGGAGTCGCACTTCCCGCAGGGCTCAGGGCGGGGCTGGTCACCGGCGCGGCAGTTCAGCGCCATGGCCAGGATGCGCGCCACCGTGGTCTTGCCGATGCCGCGGTGCCCGCTGAAGATGTAGCCGTGGGCGATGCGCTGCTGCTCCAGGGCGTGGGTGAGGGTGCGGGTGACGTGCTCCTGTCCGATCACCTCGGCGAAACGCTGCGGCCGGTACTTGCGCGCCAGGACTTGGTAGCTCATCGAGATTCCGATTATACGTTACGACGAAGTGGTAGAATCGCAAGGACAAGAGGAGCTTGGGAAATCGTATGAAGCGGAGAATTGCCCTGTGGGCGCTGAGCGGGTTGGCGGTAGCCGGCGGCTGGGGCCTCTATGCCGTGGCCACCTGGCCCAACCCTGGGCTGGGACGCTCGACCGTCGTTGCCATCACCGCCCCGGCTTCCTTCTTACTTGGGCGGACCGTCCCGCTGGCGTACTACTGCTTCCTCCTCGCTAATGCCGCCGTCTACGCTCTGGTCGGTCTGGGGGCGGAGCTCTTGCGGCCACACCATCGGTAGCCGCGTTTTCAGGCTGATCCCGTTACGGACCCTATTCGATGTCCTGCGCCTCCGGCTCAGAAGGCGGCGGTGGACTGGCCAACACGGCGCGCGCCGCCTCGGCCTCGGACTCCCGCACCTGCAGGCGGATGCCGCCCAAGTCGCCGTGCGCCCAGTGGATGCCGGTGGCGTACTCGTCCAGCAGCACGCACTCGATGCCGGAGACCTCGAGCAGGCCGCGGGCCACCTGGGCTTCCAGCAGGTCGAGGAAGGTGGCGATGGTGGTCAGGCCGTCGTCCATGCGGTATAACGGTATGCCGGGGCGGCGCGCCCCGTCAAAGCAGGCGTCGCCCGCCGGAGGAACCATGAAGTCTTCCGAGATCCGCAAACTCATCCGCCGCTACGAGAAGGGGGGCAAGCTGGTGGCCGAAGCCCTGCGCGATGTTCCCCTGGAGGTCCTGGACCGAAAGCCGGCGCCGGGGAAGTGGAGCATCCGCCAGTTGGCGGCGCATCTGGCCGACGCCGAGGTGGTGGGCGTGGCCCGGTTACGCACTACCGCCGCGCAGCCCGGCAGCGCCCTCAAGGCCTATGACCAGGATGCCTGGGCCGATCGCCTGGGCTATGAGCAGCAGGCCCCGGAGCAGATGGTGAAGCTCTTCCGCCTGCTGCGCAAGACCACCGGCGTGATGCTGCGGTCACTGCCGGAATCCGCCTGGGAGAACAAGGCGGTGCACGAGGAGCACGGGGAGATGTCGCTGGCCGACTTCGTCAAGCTCTACGCCGAGCATGCCGAGCACCACGCTGGGCAGATCCGGGCCTTGCGCGAGCAGTTCGGTGCGGCCCCGGCGGCTTGAAGAGCGCGGGGCGATCGGGGGCGGGAAGGCCGCCCCGGCTTGAAAAGCCGTCGCAAGCGGCGTAGGCTGAGGCGGCAATCGTGGAGGACTTCGTATGGCTCTGAAGCTGTCGACCCGCACCGCGGGCAATGTCACCATCGTGTACTGCAATGGGCGGATCGTCTTCGGAGACGAGACCGCCATGCTGCGCGACAAGATCAAGGGCTTGCTCTCGGAGACCCGGCAGATCGTCCTCAACCTGGGCGGGGTGAGCTACATCGACAGCGGCGGCCTGGGCACGCTGGTGGGCCTGTACACCTCCGCGCGCGGGGCCGGCGGCGACATCAAGCTGGCCAACCTCACCAAGCGCGTGGACGACCAGCTGCAGATCACCAAGCTGGTCACCATCTTCGAGGTGTACGACGGCGAGGACAACGCCGTCGCCGCCTTCCAGAAGAGCGCCTCGGCCTGAGCGCATTGGGTGATAGGGTGACTTGCTGACTGGGGGATTTCGAATCGCCCAATCACCCAATCAGCAAATGATCCAAGGATTCACTCGCAGCCGTGCTGGGCGAGGTGGCGTTCGATCTCGGCGGCGTTCTTCTGGATACGCCGCTGCAGGTAGGTTTCGAAGTCACTGCGCGGGCGGTGGGCCAGGCGCTGCTCCTGCTGCCCTTTCTGGCGCGCCAGCTCGCGCTTCTCCTTGAGTTCCCGGCGGAGCTCCCGCGCCTCTTCACGTAGCTTCTCGATGACGTCGCAGGGCATGGCAGGCGGCCGCAGTATACCGCAGGGCCGCGCCGCCCGCATTGGCGCTTCGCTTCTAATCGGCGCCCAGGCGGGCGCAGGAGGAGTACCGGGTACTGAGTACTGTTCTTTGGTGGAGGCGGCGGGAGTTGAACCCGCGTCCGAAAATGTCACTGGTCGGGAGACTACATGCTTAGTCGGCTTCCCGCTCCCGGCCTTCGCCGGGAACCTTCGCCGCGCGCGCTCAGAAGCGACAAGAAACGCGCGCCGCTAGCCTGGAAGTCTTACCTCCGGGACCCAGACGTAGCCCCGGAAGCCAGCCCGCTGTGCGACGCCCTTCCGCAGCCCACGGGCGAAGCCGCGGAGGACGGCTACTTAATCAATTAAGCAGCGTATGCCAGCTGTTGGTTGGCACTTGTTTGGTTGCACGCGATCACGGGTGTGTGCACCCCGGCATGCCTCCCGGCCGCAAGCATTTCCGTCGAAGCCGTGACGCCCCCACGGGAAAGACGCATCGCGCCCTGCGGTCCGACTCAAAGAACCACTTCCAATCTAGGTTGCAAGTGCTTGGAAGTCAATGGATTCGATGCCCCTGCCGTGCCCTGGTTCCGGTTGCTTTTCCGGCTTCCCCGCTCACATCACCTTGACCGGGGCCAGCACGCTGCCCATGCGCCCGTTCAGGTTATCCCGCACCACGAAGCGGATGGAGTACTCCCCCGGAGGCAGGTCCAGGACGTTGGTGTAGGTGATGCCGCTGTCGCGGATCAAGGCCACGCCATCGGGCTTGAGCTTGCTGGAGAAGGTCTGGGAGAAGACCGCCTTGCCGTCGCCCTTGGGGTCGCGGGCCACGGCAGCGAAGTCCAGGTTGAGGCGGTTGCCGTCGCCGGCATCGATGCTGGCGGCGTTGGCCGGCAGCACGATCTCAAAGTGGACGCGCCGCGTGCCGCCCTCGTTCTGGATGCTGGCGATGCGCACCGTGACCGGGAGCGCGGAATAGTCCAGGGGCGACTGCAGGGCCACGTACAGGTCCATCTGGCGGGTCTCGGTCGGGTCCATCAGGGTGCGGGTGAGGAAGAAGCCGTCGCGGGCGCGCACGTGGGCGCCATCGCGGTGCGTCCTGACGGTGAGCTTGCGCCAGCCCGCCTTGGTGTTGGTCTTGTCCAGGTAGTAGCCGAGCAGGTAGTAGTCGGAGGAGTCGTCGGCGGCCTCGCGGAAGGCGCCGTCGAGGTCGTTGCGATTGTAGAAGGCGCGGCCCCCGGTCATGGCCGCCACCTGTTCCAGGGTGGCGATGGTGTCCATGTGCGTCGACAGCGCGTTCTGGATGACCACGCTGGGATTGGTCACATTGGCGTGGGTGGAGGCCACGGAAGCGTCCGGCATGCCCACCGACACCAGCCCGCGCGCGTCCACTGGATAGACGGCGATGTTGGCGTTGTTCAGCATCTGGAAGGTGCGCTCGTAGAGTCCCGAGGGGCTCCCCGAGCCCAGCAGCGCGGAGGTATCGGTGTCGATGTTGAAGGGGAAGCTGCCGGTCACCCAGATCAGAGACTTGCGCCCGGGAATGCCGTCGAAGGCCTGGGCGATGTACTGGAAGGCCTCCAGCGTGGTGGCCACGGACAGGTCCTGCTCGAAGGCAGGCGACTGGTCCAGGCCCTGGATGAAGGCGAGCAACTGGTCGGCTTCCACGGTCGCACCTTGGCTGGCGAAGGTCTTGGAGTCCACCGGGGGAGCATCGGCGGGGTTGCCGCCGCCGGTGGCCGGCGGCAGTTCGGCGTGGACTTTCTGCAGGGCCGCCCGCAGCACGGCCGGGTCGGTGGTGAAGTCGTGGATCACCTTGATGCCGCCGCGCCCGATGGTGCACAGCATGACCGGCTGGCCCTCGCTGAGGGTTTCCGCGAGGTACTTCACCAGAGCTTCGCGCGCCCGCGTCTGGTCCAGAAACGGGGTATTGACGGTGTCCAGGGCGATGACGGTGAAATGGCGCGGCGATTCGTCACCCACCGCCACGTTACTGAACTGGTTGGCGGGGGCGGGGGAGCGGACGACGGGCGCGGAGCCCGCATGGATCTCCTCGAAGCTGGCGATCCTCTGCTCCTTGCCGTCTTCCAGCAAGAGGAAGTCGTCCTTGGTGAGGCCGGTGATGTGATGCCCGGACTTGTCGGTGACCACCGCCGGCACCAGCACCATCTGCACCGAGGTCGAGAACTTGAGCGGGCGGCTGTCGCTCTTGGCGAAGTTGGGGGTGCTGGTGTCGGCCGTACTGAAGGGCGAGACGTTGTTCTGCGGTTGGCGCACCGGCTGCTGCTGGATGGGCGCGCGTGGCGGGGGAGCGGGGCGGCCGCCGCGCTGTCCCGGGCCCGGTACTGCCAGGGCAGCCACCAGGGTGGCCGCCAGTCCGACTTTTCCTGCAACTGTGCTTGAACTCATACATCCAACTCCGTGCTCCCCTGTACAATCCAACCCGGGCTGAAGGAGAGGTTGGGGAGTTCGTTCAGTACCAGGGACGGAGGATGTGCGGCTGGTGACTACCGACTGTATCCCGCTTTCAGCCATCCCCCATGTCACCCGACTGTTTGCGGATTATACCTCCCATTTCGAGCGCGTGGGCCAGTTCTATGCCCATCCTCCCCTGACCCGCGATTGGTTCCCCCAGGAGTCCCGGTCCCTGCACTTTGATGCCGGCCGGCGCGCGCGGGTTACGCAGATTCTGGAGCGCCAGAACCGGGCCTGGGGGGCCTCGGCGGCTACTTTGGACAGCATCCGGCGCCTGGCCGCCGGCGCCGCCGTGGTGGTGACCGGGCAGCAGGTCGGGCTCTTCGGCGGGCCCCTGTTCGCCCTCTACAAGGCGCTCTCCGCCATCCGCTTGGCCGCGGAGCTCACCCAGGGCGGGGTCGAATGCGTCCCGGTATTCTGGCTGGCCACCGAAGACCACGACCTGGCGGAGGTCAACCACGCCACCCTGCCCGGCCTCGAGGGTGGGCTGGTGAAGCTGACCAGCACCGCCGCGGGCGGGCCGGGCGCGCCCGTGGGAACGGTGCGCTTCGCCGCCGAGATCGAGGCGGTCGTGGCGGAGGCCGCCAGGCTCATGGGCGATACTCCGACCACGCGGTTCCTGCGCGAGTGCTACCGTCCGGGCGAGACCTTGGGCAGCGCCTTCGCCCGCCTCTTCTCCCGCCTGTTCGCGCACTCCGGGGTGGTGCTGCTCGATGCTTCCGACCCTGAGCTGCACGCCCTGGCCGTGCCCATCTACCAGGCCGCGATCGCGGGCGCCGCGGAGTTGGACCAGGCCCTGCTCGAGCGCGGCCGCGCCTTGGAGACCGCCGGCTACCACGTGCAGGTGAAGGTCACGGCTTCCTCCACGCTGCTCTTCGGGATGCAGGAGGGGGGCCGCTTGCCCGTGCACCGCGTCAACCACGCCTTTACCCTGGGAGAGGAGAGGCTCTCTCAGGAGGAGCTGCTGCGGCGCATCGCCGGTGCGCCGGAGAACTTCAGCGCCAACGTGCTGCTGCGGCCGGTGGTCCAGGACTACCTGCTGCCCACCCTGGCTTATATCGGCGGTCCCTCCGAGGTGGCGTACTTCGCCCAGGCCGCGGTGGCGTACCAGAAGCTGCTGGGACGGGTGACGCCCATCCTGCCACGCTTCAGTGCCACGCTGGTGGAACCGCGCGCTCAGCGCCTGCTGGAGCGTTACCAGATGGGCGTGGCCGACACCTTCCACGGTCCCGAGCGCCTGCGCGAGATGCTGGCTGCGCGCGCCTTGCCCGCCGAGGTCAGCGGCGGCCTCGAGGCCGCGGAGCGCAGCCTGCGGGAGTCGCTGGCCGGCGTTCAGGGCTCCCTGCAGAAGCTGGATCCGACTCTGGTGGAGGCCGCCGGCCGCGCCGCCTCCAAGATGCAATACCAGCTCGACCGCCTGCGGCAGCGGGCCGCCCGCGCCGAGCTGCGACGCAGCCAGGAGGTCGCCCGCCACGCCGACCTGCTTTCCGCCTCTCTCTATCCCAACCACGACCTGCAGGAGCGCCAGCTCGCCGGCGTCTTCTTCACCGCGCGCTATGGCACCGAGCTGCTGCTGCGCCTCTACGATGCCGCCCGCGCCGCCTGTCCGGACCATCAGGTCATCCGGCTCTGAACCCTGCTCGACCCTGCCTCAGGCGCGCTTCTCCAACCGTCAATGACTCAATGATTCAATCGTCAATTCCTGGGTGGTATGATGGCCGCGAATGGCCAAGCACACCCAATTCGAGATCACCTGCCCCTGCTGCCAGGCGACCCTGAAGGTGGACACGCAGACCCAGGCGGTCATCGCCCATACCGCCGCGGTGCGTCCCAAGACCTTCGCCGACATGGAAGAAGCGGCGCGCGCCCTCAAGGAGCAGGAGAGCCGCAAGGAATCCATCTTCCGCCAGTCGGTGGAGGCGCAGAAGAACCAGGCGCAGCTTCTGGAGAAAAAGTTCCAGGAGGCGGTCAAGCGCGCCAAGGAGTCGCCCGACACCGGCAAGCCGGTGCGCGACATCGACCTGGACTAGCCGGCCGCGGCCATGGCCGAGCTGCAGGTCGTCGTCAGCCACCGGTCCACGCGGCCTCCCCGGCGGCCGCTCCTGCTCGGCCACCGCGGCGCTCGCAGGGATGCCCCGGAGAACTCCCTCGCGGCCTTCGACCTGGCCCTGGAGCACGGCTGCGACGGCTTCGAGTTCGACCTGCGCGCCACCGCCGACCGGCGGCTGATCGTCTGCCATGATCCCGCCTTCGCCGGAATCGAGATCGCCGAAGAGACCTACGAGGATTTCTGCGCCAGGAGCAGCGCCAAGGTCCTGCCGCGGGTCATAGAAGCGGAGCGAGGAAAGGCCCCCGGGAAGTTCCTGCCTCCCTGTCTGGAAGAGGTGCTCGACGGCTACGCCCACCGCTGCTTCCTGGATATCGAGTTGAAGGTGGCGGGCATGGAGCGGGCGCTGGTGGCCCTGCTGCGGAAGCGCCCGCCGCTGCGCGATTACGTGGTCTCGTCGTTCCTGCCGGAAGCGGTGCGCAACCTCGCCTGGCGCGACCCGAGCATCCCTACAGGCTTCATCTGCGACCGCCGCAGCGAGTTGGCCCGCTGGCCCAGCCTGCCCGTAAGCGTCGTCATCCCCAAGCACACCCTGGTCACTCGCAGCTTGATCGAGGAGGTGCACGCGGCCGGGAGCAAGCTGTTCGCGTGGACGGTGAACCGGGAGCGGGAGATGCGGCGCCTGGCCGAGTGGGGGGTGGACGCCATCCTCTCCGACGATACCCGGCTGCTGGCCCGCGCCTTCAGCGGGCGTAAACCTCGGGCGTGATCTCGGGGAAGACGTCGTCGCGGCGCTCGATCTCGGCCAGCTTCTGCATGGCCTCCGCCGAGAGCTGCTGCGTGCTCTCGAATTGCCGCCAGGCCCCCATCAGCGCCCGGAACTGCTCCAGGTGGGTGTGGAAGCGCTTCTCGGCGTAGTCGCGGGCGTGCTGGGTGGTGATGAGGAACTGCCAGTCGGAGGACTCCAGCAGCAGCAACTCGCGGCAGATCTGCTTGGCCAGGCGGGTGGCAGCCTCGTGCCCCTGCCAGCGCCCGCCCGCCACCATCTGCTGCACCGCCAGCTCGGCGGGATAGATCTGCTCCCAGGTGAAGCGGGTCTCGGGATTCAGCCAGACCTCGTGCTGGCCGTTGCGTCCCCAGGAGCCCTCGGGCAGAGCCACGTAGCCGGCGGGCGGGTACTTGTCCAGGTACTCGCCGCAGGAGATCAGGGCCAGGGGGTTGCCGGGGTGAGCGAACTCCTCGGCCACGTGCTTGAGCCACTCCGGGCCCTCGAACCACCAGTGCCCGAAGAGCTCGGCGTCGAAGGGCGCGGTCAGGATGGGCGGGGTCCCGTTCTGGTTCTGGGGCGCGTGGTAGCGCAGCACCGAGTTGGCCACGTGGGAGAAGTGCTGCGCCTGGATGCGGGTACGCTCGTGGGCTGCTTCCGGGTAGTAGGCGGTCTTCAGGCCCAGGTCCACGCGCGGGTGTGTGACCTGCCAGTAGCGGTGCCCGCCCGGCCAGCGCTTCTTGTGGAACTCCAGGTAGCCGGGATCCCCGGGATAGCCGTGCTCCCCGCTCCACACCTGGATGCCGGTGCGGGGGTCGCGGGTGAAGAAGGCCACCCGCGCCTGCTCGCGCTGCGGCGAGTCGGCGAAGTAGGGACGGTAAAAGGAGGCGCGCTCCACGCCGCCTTCGGTCTCGACCGCCACCGGCACGTCGCCGGCCAGCAGCTCATAGGGGGTGAAGCGCGCCGTGGACTCCACCAGGTGGGTGTCCACCACGAAGTACTCGATGCCTGCCTCGGCCAAAATCTGCTCCACGCCCTCGCGGGGGAAGGGATTGGCGGGAGCGCTGCCGTTCACGGCCACCGGGTAACGCCAGCTTCCGGCGGGACGATAGCCGCACTCCGGCAGCCAGATACCCCGGGGCTGGCGCCCGAAGTAGCGCTGGTGGGTCTCCACCCCGACCCGCACCTGGGCGCGGATGGAGGCGTCGGTCCCCAGCAGCGGGAAGTAGCCGTGGGTGGCGCCGCAGGTGATGATCTCGATGGCGCCCGAATCGTAGAAGTGCTTGAAGCCGGCGACGAGGTTGCCGCCCAGGGCGTCGAACTGCTGCGCCCGCTCCCCGTAGAAGCGCTGCCAGAACCGCGCCAGCTCCGCGAAGTGCTTCTCGCCCTGCTGGGTGAACTCGCGCTCGTCCTGCTGCGCCGCTTCCACCTTCTGCTTCAGGTAGTCGCGGAACTCCTCCTGGAAGGTGGAGTGCGAGAGCTGCTCCAGCAGGATGGGCGAGAGATTGACGTTGGCCTTGAGCGCCAGGCCCTCTTGCTCCAGCTCGCCCAGGACGCGCAGCAACGGCAGGTAGGTCTCCGCGGCGGCCTCGTTCAGCCAGTCCAGGCCGTGCGGCCAGGTGCCGTGGTGCACCACGTAGGGCAGGTGAGAATGCAGGAGGAAGGTGACGTAACCGGCAGGCTGCTTGCTGGAAGAACTATTCATGATCGCACCTGGGGAGGAAGCTACCGGGCCGCTGCTGGACAGGCGCGCACCTGTCAGATCTTCTGTTCCGATTCTAAAGTCTACTACATGAGGGCGGGAGAGGTCGTCCTCCCCGGGGCTGGCCGCCTCCCGTTTCGGGCGCCGCCCCGAGTTGGATTTGCCCGGGCAGTCGGATAGATTAGGGAGTTATGCCAAGCACCGGCGAACGATTCGAGCGCGCCGTCTCTATCATGGCGCGGCTGCGCGCCCCCGGGGGCTGTCCCTGGGACCGCGAACAGACCTTCGACTCCATCAAGCCCTACACCCTGGAAGAGACCTACGAGGTGCTGGAGGCCATCGACAATCGCGACTGGGACGAACTCAAGAGCGAGCTCGGCGACCTGCTGCTGCAGGTGCTGTTCTACGCCGAGATGGCGGAAGAGGAGGGCCGCTTCACCATCGGCGACGTGCTCGAGCGCCTCTCCAACAAGCTGGTGGCGCGCCATCCCCACGTCTTCGGCGACGTCGAGGCCAAGACTCCGGCCGACGTGCTGCGCAACTGGGAGGCGCTGAAGGCGCGGGAGAAGGAGCAGCGCCTGGCCGCCGGCGGCGGCAAGATGCCCAAGGGCACGGTCAGCCCCGACTCGGTGCTGGCCGGCGTCTCTTCGGCCATCCCCTCGCTGCTCGAGGCTTTCAAGATGAGTTCGCGGGCCGCCCACGTGGGCTTCGACTGGCCCAGCATCGAAGGCCTCTTCGACAAGCTCAGCGAAGAGACCGCGGAATTGAAGAAGCACCTGGAAGAGTTCCCGGCGCCCGGGCCGCGGCCCCTCGCCCGCGGGGTCGCCGGCGCGGGGACGCAAGAGGTCCCGGACGAACTCAGGTCGCGCCTGGAGGACGAGGTCGGCGACCTGCTCTTCGTCCTGGTCAACATCGCGCGCTATCTCTCGCTCGACCCGGAGTCGGCGCTGCGCCGCACCAACCGCAAGTTCAAGCGCCGCTTCCAGTGGCTGGAGGAAGAGCTGCGCCGCCAAGGCCGCAAGCCCCAGGAGGCTTCGCTGGAGGAGATGGAAGCCCTGTGGCAGCAGGCCAAGCAGGGGGAGGGAAGGCGCTGATGCCCGCGCCCGCCGCGGCCGAGCGCGTCCTCATCCGTGCCTGCAAGGGCATCGAGGAGTTCCGCGCCTGCGTCGACCTGCAAAAGGAGGTCTGGCACTTCTCCGACGCGGAACTGGTGCCGCTGCGCATGTTCGTGGTGGCGGAAAAAGTGGGCGGACAGGTGATCGGGGCCTTCGAGGGCGGCCACCTGGTGGGCTTCGCGCTCTCCGTCCCCGGCGCTCGCAACGGCCACTCCTATCTCCACTCCCACATGCTGGCGGTGCGCGAGGACCACCGCAATCTCGGGCTGGGACGGCGCATGAAGCTTTTTCAGCGCGAGGACGCCCTGGCCCGCGGCATCGAGCTCATCGAGTGGACCTTCGATCCCCTGGAGATCAAGAACGCCTACCTCAACCTGGAGCGCTTGGGGGCCATCGCCCGCCGCTACTACGTCAACCAGTACGGCATCACCTCCTCGCCGCTGCACGGCTCGCTGCCCACTGACCGGCTGGTGGCGGAGTGGTGGCTGCGCTCGCGGCGGGTGGAGACGCTCTTGAAGACGGGCGCACGCCCCGCCTTCCCGCCGGAGCGCCGCATCGCTGTGCCCGCCGAGATCTACGCCTGGCGCAAGGCGCCGGCCGACGAAGCCAAGGCCCGCGAGGTGCAGTTGCGCAACCGCGAGCAGTTCCAGAGCGCCTTCGCGGACTCCCTGGCCGCCTTGGGCTACGAGCGCGACCCCCAGGGCAACGGCAGGTTCCTGCTGGGGCGCTGGGACGAGACCTGGTCGTATGCCAGCGGGTGAGAGATGAAGCTCGAAGCCATCACGCTGCGCGAGATCCGCATGCCCCTGGTGCATCCCTTCGAGACCAGCGGCTGGCGCACCACCGAGCGCCGCATCCTGCTGGCCACCGCGCACTGCGAGGGCGTGACCGGCTGGGGCGAATGCACCGCCGGCGAGCATCCCTTCTACAGCGACGAGTGCACCGACACCGCCTGGCACGTCCTCGTCCATTACCTGGCGCCCGCCCTGCTGGGCAAGCAACTGGGGAGCGCGGCCGACAGCGGCACGCTGCTCGCGCAGGTCAAAGGCCACCGCATGGCCAAAGCCGCGCTGGAGAACGCCCTGTGGGATGCGGAAGCCCGCCAGATGAACATCCCGCTGTGGAAGCTGGTGGGCGGCTCGCGTCGGCAGATCGAGTGCGGCGTCTCCATCGGCATCCAGGAAACGGTGGAGAGGCTCATGGAGAAGATCGCCGCCGAACTGGCCGCCGGCTACCGCCGCATCAAGCTCAAGGTCAAGCCCGGGTGGGACGTGAAGGTACTGGAGGCGGCCCGCGCGCGCTGGCCCGGGATCCTGCTCAGTTGCGACGCCAACACCGCCTACACCCTCGACGACACCGAGCATCTGAAGTCCTTCGACCGCTTCCGCCTGCTCATGATCGAGCAGCCGCTGTGGGCGGACGACTTCTATCTCCACGCCCGCCTGCAGAAGCAACTGGCCACGCCCCTCTGCTTGGACGAAGCCATCCACCACGCCCGCGACGCCGAGGCGGCGCTCGACCTGGGCGCCTGCCGCATCGTCAACATCAAGCTGGGGCGGGTGGGCGGCTTCCGCGAGGCGCGGCGGGTCCACGACCTCTGCCAGGCTCGCGGCGTCCCCGTCTGGTGCGGCGGCATGCTGGAGTCCGGCATCGGCCGCGCCCACAACATCGCCCTCTCCACGCTGGAGAACTTCCGCCTGCCCGGCGACGTCTCCGCCTCCAAGCGCTACTGGACGGAAGACATCGTCGAGCCCGAGGTCGAGGTCACCCCGCAGGGAATGATCGAGGTGCCCGACCAGCCGGGAATGGGCTATGCCGTGCGGGGGTCGCTGCTCGAGCGCCTGACCGTGCGCAAGGAGAGCTTCCGCGCCTAGGGACCCCAAAAAACCCTTGGCCGGATTCGCGCAGGTTGGGTATAGTCCTTCTCAGCGATTCTGATCCGGGAAATTGCGCGGCACGCCCCCTTGCGGCCCATGATCCCGAAAAAGTCTGGCTGAGGAAGAGCCCAGGAGAAAGCACATATGTGGAAGTCCCGCGATGAAAAGCCCGGTACGCCGGCCACGCCTCCCGCGGTCGCTACGCCCGCGGCCGCGTCCTACACCCCGCCGCGTGAGGCCCGGTCCGCGGAGCCGTCGCGCTCCCTGGACGCCTACCGCGCCGAGGTCGCCAGCATCGGCAAGTCGGTGCTGATCAAGGGCGAGCTTTCGGGCAGCGAAGACCTCTACCTGGACGGCGAGGTGGAGGGCAACGTCGAGCTGCGCGACCACAGCCTGATCATCGGGCCCAACGGCCGGGTGCGCGCCAACATCCACGCCCGCGACGTGGTCATCCACGGCAAGGTGGACGGCAACGTCTACGGCAACGAGCGCGTGGAGCTGAAGAAATCCGCCATCCTGGTGGGCGACATCTCCACCCAGCGCATCGTCATCGAGGACGGCGCCTACTTCAAGGGCGCGATCGACATCACCAAGAAGGAGGGCGGGAAGAGCGAGTCCCGCCGCGAGAGCGCGGGCGCCGCCGCCTACGCCGGAGCCTCCGCGACCCCGGCCGCCACGGTCGCCTCGGCCGCGACCGCGCAGTCGTCGCTGCTGGAGCCGAAGAACTAGCCCCGGCGCGCCCGCTTCCGCAGCGGGCGGAAACCGGGCCAGGGTTCAGTGACGCAAGGCCTTTCCAAGATGCTGCACGGCGCCGAGGACGCTTCCGGCCGGGCGGCGCCCGTGCCTCGCGGGCCCGACCGCATCCTCCGCCATTCCAGCGGGCTGCTGGAGTTCAGCCGCGCCCTGGCCGGGCGCGAGGGTCTGCGCATCCTCGACCTGGGACCCACTTCATCCACCAACATCACCCGCCTGACCGGCATGGGCCACAACACCTACAGCGAGGATGTGCTGCTGGCCGCCAGCGACCCCGCCTTCACTCTGGGCCGCAGCAAGGAGGGCAAGCTCGTTTTCGACGTCGCGGGCTTCCTGCAGGCGAACCTCGTCTACCAGGGGGCGCCCTTCGACGGCGTCCTGTGCTGGGACCTTTGCGATTATCTGCACGAGCCGCTGGTGCGGCCGGCGGTGGAGCGCATCGGGGCGGCCATGCGGCCCGGGGGCGTGCTGCTGGCCTTCTTCCATACCCGCGATGCCGGCGCCGATGCTCCCCACTACCGCTACCACATCCTGGGTGAGGATCTGATGGAGCTGCAGCCGGGCGCCCACTACCGCCTGCAGCGCGTCTTCCACAACCGCCACATCGAGAACCTCTTCGCTGGCTTCGCCTCGTTGAAGTTCTTCCTCGCCCGCGACAACGTGCGCGAAGTCCTGGCCGTGCGCTGACGTCCCGCCGGGTCAGGCTCGCAGCATAGCCCGCGTCTTGCGCAGGAAGTAGCGGGCCAGGGCGTTCGACTTCAGCAGGCGCAGGGCCGGGGAGCGCAGGACGCGGGGCAGGGCCACCAGCCGCCGCAGATGCGAAGCCGCATCATAGACCGGCGCCAACTGGATCCGATAAGCGCGCTCGTACCTGCGCGCCGCCTCTTCCAACGTCACCTCTCCCGACCAGAAGCCGGCCAGCGCCTGCGCCGCCAGCACGCCCCCGCGCAAGGCCAACGAGATGCCGTCGCCCACGAAGGGGTCCACGAAGCCGGCGGCATCGCCCGCCAGCAGGAGTCCGCCGCGGCGCGCCTCCGGCTTGCCAAAGAGCAGCGGGGAGGTGGCAACCGGCTCCATCACCGGGCCCCACTCACGGCTTCGCTCCGCCAAGCTCGGATGCTGCTTGAGGACCTCTTCCAGCGTGGTGGCGGCGTCGGCGCGCACCATGGCGCAGACGTTGACGCGGTCCGCCGCCACGGGCTGCACTCCGCAATAGCCGCCGCGGAAGAAGTAGAGGTCCGCGGAGCTGGCGGGCCGCGGCTCGCGGAAGTGCGCCTTCACTCCCAGCCAGCGCGGCTTCGGGGAGCGGGCTGCGAAGCGTTCCGGCGGACCGAGGTTGGACCAGCGTCCGGAGGCATTGATGAGGGCGCGCGCGTGGTAGCTGCCCGCGGTGGTGTCGACGCGAAACCCGCCGTTCTGGCCGGCGGCCGTGACCGTGGCCTGGCGGCAGTCCGCGCCCGCCGCCTGCGCCAGCCCCCACAGGGCGGCGTCCAGATCGAAGCGCGGGATGCTGGCCCCGGCGGGCCGCACCGGAAACTCCCACACCTGGCCGTCAAGGAAGACCCGGGCTTGCGCGATGCGCTCCGCCTCGTCCAGCAGGGAAGCCAGGGGCGGGCTTTCGCGGGCGAACTCCTGCAGCAGCCCCAGCGACTCCGGCGACACGAACTCCCCGCACACCCGGTGGCGGGGAAAGGCTCCGCGCTCCAGCAACAGCACACGCGCGCCCTGTCGCGCGGCGGTGATGGCGGCGGCGGTGCCCGCCGGACCCGCCCCCACCACGATCAGGTCCCAGTCCTTCATCGTTTCCACGCGATCACGCCCAGGCGGTAGAGATAATGGCGGCTATACTCCACGCGGTGCGCCTGCGTGCGCTCCACGATGGCGCGCATCTCCGCGGCGGTGTAGGCGCGGCGCACCGAGGCCGGCGCATCGTGGCGGGTGAGCCGGCTGGCATAGAGCGGCAGCCCGGCATAGACCAGCGCGAGGTGCACCGGGGAGCGGCACACGTCGTTGATGACGACGGCGTGGCGCGCCACCCGCAGCGCGTCGTTGAGGAACGCGACCAGCTCGTCCGATTCCAGGTGATGCGCGAACAGGCCGCAGTTGACCACGTCCACCGCGGCGTCGCGGAAGGGCAGCGCCAGCGCGTCACCCTGGACGCGCCGCGCGTCGCCGTGGCCGTTGCGCCCATCGAAGTGCGAGGCGACCCGGTCGAGCAGCGTGAGCGAGAGTTCCACGCCCTCGCGCGCCAGGCGCCGGCGCAGCGCCGCGGCCACGTCGCCCGAAGCCGAGCCCACATCCAGCAGAGACAGCCGGGTTGCTGCCGTGGTCCGGGCCACCCGCCGCAGCAGCCGGTGCCCCGCCCGGATCCCGCCGAAGTAGCGGTTGAACATGCGGAGGTCGCGCAGCGAGCCCGCCACCTCCGCGGGCGTTCCCAGATCCTGGTCGAGTAGCTCGTCTTTGACCGTACGCCGCATGAGCAGTCAGTCGTCAGGTAAGGGAGTGATGGCGGTCCCCGGAGGTTTCAATTTCCTCGATCCCTCTATGTGCTAGACCTGTGCCAGCTCCTCTTCCAGAAGCTGCTTGTTGTAGA
>DASPRL010000006.1 GCA_035624475.1 Terriglobales bacterium | reverse complement strand
CGAGCCGCGTGTCGCGGGCGCGGTAGACTTCCCCCATGCCGCCCGCGCCGGCCGCGGCGAGGATTTCGTAAGGTCCGAGCTTGCTGCCGGGATTCAGCAAGAGATCCCTCGCTCCGCTCGGGATTTCGCCTGCGGGCTCCCGCTCGGCTCGGCTGCCGCCTCGCTTCGCTCACGCCCGCAAAGCGGCTCAACTTCCCCCATGCCGCCGGCTCCGGCGGCAGCCAGGATCTCGTAGGGACCGAGTTTAGTTCCCGGGACCAGCAAGGTTTGCGCGGCGCATTATATCCGAGGTCGCCCCAACCCCGCCCTAGTCCATCCCGGAGGACTTGAGGAAGGCGCGCGCCTGCCGCAGCTCCTCACGCTGGCCCTCGGCCTCGGGGCAGGTTTGCAGCAGCGCCTGGTAGTAGCGCCACGCTTCCGGCTTCTTGCCCGCCAGTTCGGCCGCCCGCGCCGCCCCGTAGAGGGTGTCGAAGCGGTTGGGGGACTGCTTCAGCGCGCTCTCATAGGCGGCCAGCGCCTCCGCCGGCCGCTGCTGCTCCAGCAGCAGGTCGCCCAGCATCTCGCTGGCCGGGATGCCCAGGACGTACGGCCCGCCCCGCCGCTCTTCTTCCTGCGCCGCTGCCCGCGCCGCCTCCGCGGCTTCCGGCTTTCTGCCCTCCGCCTCCGCCACCCAGGCGGTCGCTTCCCCCACTTCCACCCGGAAGGGATCCGGGCCATAGCGGTCATGCGCGGCAGCCAGCTTGGACTGCACCGCCTCCAGCGCCTGCAGCTGCTTGCGCGCCGCGGCCGCGTTTCCCAGCCGCGCCTGCGCCAGGCTGCGCGCCCAGTCGAGCGCGGCCTGCAGTCGCAGGCCCGCTCCGGGCGGCGTCGCCAGCGCTGCCGCCTTCTTCCAGTCGTGCGTCTCCAGCGCGTAGCGCTTCTCCAGGTCGGCGAGGTTGGCGGCCCGGTCCTGGGAGTTCATCCAATCGGCGTGCGCTACCTTGTCCATCACCGCGCGCGCCTTTTCATCTTGCCCGATCTGCAGGTAGGCATAGTGCAGGAAGTCCAGGGCGTGCATGGCGTGGCCCGCACCGCCCATCTCCAGGACCTTCTCCGCCGCAGCTTCCGAAGCCAGGTTGGAGGCGATCGCCTCCTGCCACAGCCCCAGGCGCACGAAGATGTGCGAGGGCATGTGCAGGGCGTGGGGCGAAGCGGGGGCGATGCGGGCGTACTCGCGCGCCGCCTTCAGGCCCTGCGGAGCCAATTCGGGGACGTCGTAGGCATGGATGAGGTAGTGTGCCGCTCCGGGGTGCTGCGGCTTCTGGGCGAACACCGGCTCCAGCACCGCCGCGGCTTTCCTGCGCGACGCCAGGCCCGGGTCGGGCGAGGGCTCCGCCGCCAGCAGCGACAGCCCGTAGAAGGCCGCCGCCTCCAAGTCCTGGGGATAGCGCTCGTACACCTGCTGCATGGCCCGGGAGTAGGCCTCGGCCCGCTCCTGGTGGCTGAGCTTGGCGGAGTCCCGGTAGAAGGCGGCCGCAGCGGCGATGTAGTCGCGCTCGCGCGGCGTCTTGCCGCCCAGCGCCTCCGCTTTGCTCACCGCCTCCCAGCCCTGCTGCAGGGAGGCCGCATCCGGGTGCTCCCACAGCGGATGCCACAGGCTCATGGCGATGCCCCACTCCGCCATGGCGCAGGGCGGGTCCTGGCGGGCGATCCCGCGGAAGACCTTCTCGGCCTGCTCGAACTCGAAGGAGTGCAGCCAGGCCACGCCCTGGTCGAAGGCTTCCTGCACCCCGGGAGCGCAGGAGACCGGGAACGACACCTCGCCCAGTCGCGGTGTCTGCGGCGGAGTCTGCGCGCAGGCCGCCGGCGCCAGCGTCAGCGCGGCCCACAGAACCCAAAGTGCGAAGCCCGGCCTTGCCTGCATGATCATCCGCCTCTCGGAATAGGATGCCGAACGTCCGCGCCGTCGCCGTCCACACCCCGGCGCTTCAGAACCTGGGTTCCTGCTGGGTGGTGGGATGGACTTCCGGGCCTCAGGCGGTGGCGGCGGAGGAGGCCGACGAGGTGCGCCGAGCCTGGAAGCACTCCCGGCAATACACCGGGCGACCCTGCGTCGGCTTGAAGGGCACGGTGGTGTCCTTCCCGCATTGCGAGCAGGTGGTGCGCGTCTCCACCTTCTGGTAGGAATTCCCCGGCGCCGCTGCTCCCACCATGGTGGCCCGCTTGGTCTTGCAGGGTTTGCAGCGCTTGGGTTCGTTCTTGAACTGTTTGTCGTGGAAGAACAGTTGTTCCCCGGCCGTGAACACGAACTCGGCCCCGCAGTCGACGCACTTCAGAATCTTGTCCTGGAATTCCATGGAACGACCTTTCCTAAAGCCCGTAAATCGCCCGACTCCCGGGTTCGGCCCTCCCTGCGCTCTTCCGCAGGGCCCCACTCAACTCCGTGACTCCTGATGACTGCGGTGTGCTGCTCGGGCGGGCCGCCGGCGTGTGCCCGCGGCCCGCTCCGTCTCAATCCTGCTCCTTGCGCGCTTTCTTGCGGTTCCGTTTGCGGGCCAGCGCTTGCTTGGTCCGCTTCTTCTCGCCGGGCTTGAGGTAGAAGGAGTGGCGCTTGACCTCCTTGATGATGTCCTCTTGCTGCACCTTGCGCTTGAAGCGGCGCAGGGCATTCTCCAGCGACTCGCCCTCTTGCAACCTGACTTCTGCCAAAGAGAAAACACCCCCATAACTAGTCCGGTTGGACCCCGTAAGTTATGGCAGCCTTTTGTGGGGCAAGTCAAGAAAGAAGTAGCTGCCAGCGGCGATTTTCGCGCCTCCCCGAGGGGTAACCGGCCCTGGTGACTAGAACTTCACCCGCACCGCCACCTGCACCTGCCGGGGGGCGTAGGCCTGGGTGGGCACCAGGAAGCTGGAGGACTGCTGATAAGAACCGGGATACTCCGTGCCCCCGGCCGTCACCGGCAGGGGGACGAACTGCCCGGCCGCGTTCAGGAAGCCGTCGTCGGAGATGGTCACCCGCTGGTTGGTGCGGTTGAAGACGTTGAACGCCTCCACCAGCAACTCCATCTGCCATCTCCCCTGAAGGTGCAGCACCCGTCCCAGACGCAGGTCGGTGGTGAAGTAATCCGGCCCCAGGAAGGAGTTGCGGCGGTAGCCGGGCAGTCGGTCGTTGTCGCTGTTGTCGTCCTGGTTGGCGTCTCCGTAGATGCGGGCGTTGATGGGCCGCCCGCTGCCCACCGTCACCACCCCGGAGAACTTCCAGTCGTTGAACAGCTTGCCGGCGGTGGGACGATCGTGGTGGAAGAAGGCCGGCTCCCACACCCAGGCGGCCACGAAGCGGTTGCGCTGGTCGGTGACGCTGGGCCCGCGCTCCAGTTGCGGCGCGTAGGCGTTCTGCACGTTGGCCGGACGTCCCGCCACCAGCGCGTCCTGGCCGCTGTCCATCGCCTGCGCCCAGGTGTAGGCCACGCGGAAGTACAGCCCGCGGGTCATCCGCCGCCGCACCGACACCGTCACCCCGTAGTAGACGCTGGAGGCCGCGCTCTGGAAGACGTCGATCGAGCCCACCTGCGGGATGGGCCGCTCCAGCGGGTTGATGCAGGGCGGAAAGGGGCAGGTGAACGACGGTACCAGTTGCCAGGTGGAGAACGATGCCACCGGCCAATATTGCCCGGTGAAGGTGGTCCCGCTCGCATCGAAGACGGGATAGCTGAGCACGATGGGGGGCGGCAGGTTGGCGTCCAGCGCCCGGATCAGGTGCACCCCGTGCACGTACAGCCCGTTCACGCCGATGGCCAGCCGCTCCGTCACCTCCTTCTCCGCGCTCACGCTGGCCTGCTCCACGTAGGGCATCTGGAAGTCGTGCGCGAACGCGGAGATCTCGGTGCTCAGGTGGCCGGCCGCCGCCCCCGTCGCCGTGCAGGTAGTGGCGTTAGTGGCGCAGGGCACCAGCGGCGCCGGATAGCTGGGGAAGACCATGCGGTCGAAGAAGTCGGCGTTGTCCAGGAAGAGGTGGCTCTGGGTGATCCCGTTGTCGGTCTCCACCGCCGAGTTGTAGATCTGGGGCACGCGCGCGTAGAAGATCCCCGCTCCCGCCCGGATCACCAGCGGCTTCTTCTCCCCGAGGGAATAGGCTAGCCCCACCCGCGGCGCGAAGTTGTTGCCGTCGAAGGGCATCTTGCCCGAGTCCGGCCACAAGGGGTTCGTGACCAGGCCGCTGCTGTGGAAGGTCTGCAGGTCCCAGCGCACTCCCAGACTGAGCGCCAGGTGCCCGGTCAGCCGGATCGTGTCCTGGGCGAACAGCGCGTACTCCTGGGTGTTGGGATGCGAGACCGCCGAGCCGAAGTTCTGGATGTAATACCGCGGCACCTCGTGCGCGTACGCGCGCAGCGGCGTGATCCGCAGCCCGAAGGTCATGGGCACGAAGGTGAAGGGGTTCACCCGGATGTTGTCGAAGATGTACTCGCCGCCGAAGAGCGAGGGGAAGAAGTTGTACAGCCACACCAGGCTGACGTCGCCGCCGAATTTGAAGGAGTGCCGCCCCGCCTCCCGGCTCACCGTCTCGGCGATGTGCAGCCGGCGCTCGTTGGTCTCCCGCGGCAGGATGGAGGAGCGCCCGAAGCCCTGGATGATGTCGTAGATCTCGGTCAGCGCCGCGCCCGTGTTGGGATCGGAGGACTGCAGGTCGTGCGAGAACTGCACCCGCAGGTGGCTCATCGTCTGCGGGCCCAGCGTGCTGGTCAGCGACACCACCGCGCTCTGCGTGTTGACCTTCTCCTCCCCGTTGTCGCTGATGGCGTAGTTGGTGATGGGGCTGGCGGAGTCGAAGAAGACGTTGTTGGCCCCGTAGTACGTCGAGGTGCTCAGCCGCGCCGACAGCGTGTTCCGCGGGGTGATGGCCCAGTCCAGCTTGAAGAAGCCGGCGTTCCCCAGCAGGGCCGAGGGATAGGTTCCGGCCAGGGTGGAAAGCTCGGCGGCGCTGGCGAAGACCAGCGCCTGGTCGCTGGCCTCGTAGTCCGCCGGCGTGGGCACGACCGTGCTCGCCCCGCCCACGAACTGCACCACCGTGGGAATGTGGAAGAGGTGCTGGTCGAAGCCCGCGAAGATCCACATCCGGTTGCGCTTCAGCGGCCCGCCCACGGTGAATCCGAACTGCTGCTGCCGGTTGGGCGGCTGGAAGCCCACGTAGGGGCTGGTGGCGTTGAAGGCGCTGTCGCGCAGGTAGTAGAAGCCGCTGCCGTGCCAGTAGTTGCTCCCCGACTTGGTGACCACGTTGATCACCGCGCCCCCCGTCCGCCCCAGCTCCACCCCGTAGGTGTTCGACGACACCCGGAACTCCTGGATCACCTCGTTGGAGAACTGGTAGGGCGCGCGGTAGCGGCCCCGCGCCTGCGAGAAGAAGGCGTTGTTGTTGTCGGCGCCGTCCACCAGGAAGCTGGACTGGTAGCCGCGCACCCCCCCGAAGGCCAGGTCGCCGTTGGAGCTGGAGGTCAGGCTGCGCGGGTCCTGGGTGACCCCCGGGGTCAGCAGCGCCAGGTCGGTGTAGCGCCGCCCATTCAGCGGCAGCTCTTCGATGTCGCGCTCCCCGATCATCGACGACACCGCCGTGGGCTGAGTCTCGACCAGCGGCGTCTCCGCCGTCACCGTGACCTGCTCTTTTCGTCCCGCCACCACCAGGGTCAGGCTGATGTCGGCCAGCCCGCCCACCTCTACGCGGATGTTCCTCTGCTCCAGCGGCGCCATCTCCGCCGCCTCGACGCGCAAAGTGTAAAGCCCGGGCGTCAGCATCTGCAGGGAGAAGCGGCCTTCGCTGTCGCTCGCGGTGGAGCGGGCGACGCCGCTGGCCTGGTTGGTGGCGGTGACCCGCGCGTCTGCCACGCGCGCGCCCGTCGCGTCGCTGACCGTGCCGCTGATGGCCCCGGTGGAGGCGTCCTGCGCCCACACCACGGCCGCCAGCAGCAGATACACCAGGAGGAAGAGACCGCGCCACGAGCAGCCGGGGCCCGCCGGGCTCAGCGTGCGAGCAGGCATGGGCAAAGACAACCCAGCCTACCCGCCCCCTCCCACCCAGTCTGTGACCCATGGGCCACCCGAATGTGACAAGCCTCTTGAGGCCCGGAGGGTCGCCGGAGTCCAGCCCGGCACGTGAGTGCCGGGAAAGAGCGGAAGAGGACGCCGAGTCCCGTGGGGACGGCAGAGCGGCCGTATCAGGGGAATAGGCTGGCCGACAAGAACTACTTCGTAACAATCAACACCGTGTCAGCTCGGAGAGTCGCCAAGGATAACTTGCTGGAGTGCACCGACCCACTCGAGGTCAAGATCGAGGCTGTTAAGGGCAAGACCACAGAGACTCACTGCGGGCTCATTGGCGAGGCAGGCTCTCCGATTAAGTAACTGTTGATAAATCCCCTTAGCGTAAGTTA
>DASPRL010000005.1 GCA_035624475.1 Terriglobales bacterium | reverse complement strand
CTGCGAATGAAGGCCACCAGGTTCTTGATCTCGTCCTCGCTCAGCTTGCCACCGTAGGCCGGCATCTTGGGCGGTTTGCCCTTGGTGATGATGTCGGTGAGCTGGGCGTCGGTCTGCTTCTGGACGTCGGCCGAGCCTAGGTCCTTTGTGCCGATGGCGGCCTTGCCCGCCCCATCCGCACCGTGACACATGGCGCACTTGGCCTTGAAGGTGTCGGCCCCCGGGCCGGCAGCCAGCGCCGACGTCGAAAGGACCAAGCCCAGAACCATCAGCAGAACTGCTACTTTCACGATCGCTTTCATAGAGTCTCCGTTTAGGAAGTCGCGACTGGGACGAACGTCCCGCCTATTCTAGGGCAACTGCCGTGCCACTTGCCTGCTGAATTACTCATCGCAATAACAACAGCTTACAAGCTCCACGAGGAATCCAGGTCGCGCGGGACGGTGCGAAATACCCCTCCCTCCGCGCCATATCCCGCAACCTGCTCACTAAGAAGCCCGTTTCTTCCTGCAGAGTTGCCTCTGTAAGACATTGAAAACAGGACGATTATTTCCGTGTTGGGGCGGCAGCCACTTTGGCAAGGGGGGTGCCTTTCTCCAGGCGTAGAGGGTTTTCCCAGGGAGGACCGCCTTGGAACCGACATTGGTGGTAATCGGCCTGAACTACCGCTCTTCCCCCGTGGCCGTGCGCGAGCGCTTCTGGATCAGCGAAGACCGGCGCTATGAAGCCCTGCACCAACTGCACCAGGCGGAAGGGATCGAAGAGGTGGTGGTGCTGGCCACCTGCAACCGCACCGAGTTCGTGCTCTGGACCAGCGACTTCGCCACCGCCGCCACCTCGGTGCTCAACTTCCTGACCAAGCATTACGGCCTGCGCCTCTGCGAGTGGAAGCACTTCTACCGCCTGATGGACGAGGCGGCGCTGCTGCACGTCTTCCGCGTGACCTCCAGCCTGGATTCGATGGTGGTGGGCGAACCTGAGATCGTGGGCCAGGTGAAGGGCGCCTGGACCAAGGCGCAGCAGGCGGGCACCACCGGGCGCTTCCTGGACGCCGTCTTCCAAAAGGCCTTGACCGTCTCCAAGCGGGTGCGCAACGAGACCGCGGTGGGCAGCGCGGCGGTCTCAGTGCCCTACGCCGCGGTGGAATTGGCCAAGCAGCTCTTCGGCTCGCTCGACGGCCGCAAGGTGCTGGTGATGGGCGCGGGCAAGATGAGCGAACTCTCGGCGCGCTACCTGGTCAACAGCGGTGCCGCCGAGGTGCGCGTGATCAACCGCACCTTCGAGCACGCGGCCGAGGTGGCGGAGAAGCTGGGCGGCATCCCCGGGCGCTTCGAGGACCGCTGGCAGTACCTGCTGGCCGCCGACATCGTGCTCAGCTCCACCGGTTGCCCCCACCTGGTGCTGACCCGCGAGGACGCGGAGCGCATCGCCAAGGAGCGCGAGGGCCGGCCGCTGTTCCTGATCGACATCGCAGTGCCCCGGGACATCGACCCCGAGGTGCGGCAGGTGGCGGGCGTCTTCCTCTATGACATCGACGACCTCGACCAGGTCATCTCCAAGAACATCAAGGAGCGCAACGCCGCCGCTGCCGAGGCGGAGAAGATCGTGCACAGCGAGACCCACCAGTTCAAGCAGAAGCTGGCGGCGGAGCGGGTGGTGCCCACCATCGTGGCCCTGCGCAACCGCCTGGAGCAGATCTGCCAGGACGAGCTGGAACGCTATCGCAGGGATTTCGGGCCGGTGGCCATCCCGGAAGAGCAGGCCTTGAAGGTACTGACCGTGCGCATCGTGCACCGGCTGTCGGGTTCGCTGGCGCGCGAACTCAAGCTGCCCAGCAGCGTCGAACAGGACCAATTGACCAGCGCGGTGCAGCGGCTGTTCCACCTGGAAGACAGCGAGAAGGAACAGCCGCGGGCGGCGGTCGCCGGCTAGGAGGAGAGGATCATGCGCAAACAGATGGATCTGGAGGAAGAGCGGCCCCGGCCCACCTGGACCAACGCCCAGGTGTACGTGCTGGCCCTGGTCTGCCTGCTGTCGGGACTGCTGCTGGGCTACCTGTTCCGCGGCTCCTCGCCGGCGCAGCCGGCGCCTTCCACGGTGGCGGCCGCGGGAACACCGGCGGGAACGCCGGACATGCCGTCGGCGGACGCTCTGTCGGCCATGGCCGCGCCGCAACTGGCCAAGCTCAAGAGCGACCCCAGCGACGCCGACGCTCTCATCCAGTTGGGCAACCTCTACTACGACCACCAGGCCTTCGAGAAAGCCATCCAGTACTACGCCCAGGCGCTGGAAGTGCGGCCCAACGACGTCAACGTGCGCAGCGACATGGCCACCGCCTACTGGTACCTGGGCAAGCCGGAGAGCGCGGTGAAAGAGTACGAAAAGGCGCTCCAGATCGATCCCAAGCATGCCAACACCCTCTTCAATCTGGGCGTCGTGAAGTGGCAGGGGCTGAAGGACCCCAAGGGGGCGATCGCCCTCTGGAAGAAGTTGCTCGAACTCAACCCCGATTATCCCGACCGGCAGAAGGTGGAGGTGCTGATCAAGCACGCCCAGAGCGGCAAAGGTTTCCCGCAGTAACATCCCGCCCCTTCGGGCCAAGCAAGCGGCCCCTGGAGCCCGGACCCGCAGACGCCAGCCCCGGCGTGGGATCCGGGCTCCCCCTTTTTGGAGCAGTTCAGCCGGACAACGGGAAGGCCTACGCCAGGCCGGCGGTGGTGGAGGAGTCGGCGGGCTCTTCTTCCTCGCCGTGGGTGAGGCCGAACTTCTTGATCTTGTAGCGCAGGGCGTCGCGGCTGATGTCGAGCAGGCGGGCGGCTTGGGTCTGGTTGCCATTGGCCTGCGCGAGCGCCAGCTCCACCATGGCACGCTCGATCTCCTCCAGCGAGGTGCCGCCCGCCGGGATGGAGAGGCGGGGCAGCGAACGTCCGCCGGGCAGCTCCTGGTCGCCGTTGGCGGAGGAGACACTCTGGAAGGCGGTCACGCCCGCGTTGCGTTGGGCCACGCTGAAGGGCAGATAGGTGGGATGGAGGATGGTCTCGTCTTCCAGGATCATGGCGCGCTCGATGGCGTTCTTAAGTTCGCGCACGTTGCCCGGCCAATCGTGGTTCTGCAGCAGGCGGCGGGTCTCGTCGGCCAGCCCGCGGATGTTCTTCCGGAACTTTCGGTTGTAGTGCTCGACGAAGAACTCCACCAGGGGCGCGATGTCTTCCTTGCGGTCGCGCAGCGGCGGAATGAAGATGGAGATGATGGCCAGCCGGTAGTAGAGGTCGCGGCGGAAGCCGCCTTCCTCGACGGCGCGCTCCAGGTCGCGGTTGCTGGCGGCGATGACGCGCACGTCCACCTGCATGTCCTTCACCCCGCCCACGCGCCGGATCACCTGGTCCTCCAGCACGCGCAGCAGCTTGGCCTGCAGGAAAGGCGAGAGCTCGCCGATCTCGTCCAGGAAGAGGGTGCCGCCGTCGGCCACCTCGAACAGGCCTTTCTTCATGGCCTTGGCGTCGGTGAAGGCGCCGCGCTCGTGGCCGAAGAGCTCGGCTTCCATCAGGGTCTCGGGGATGGCGGAGCAGTTGATAGCCACGAAGGGCTTGTCCTGGCGGTGGCTCTGGTAGTGGATGGCCTTGGCAACCAGGTCCTTGCCGGTGCCGCTCTCCCCCTGGATGAGGATGGTGGTGGCCTCGCTGACCGCGACCTTGTGCACGAAGCTCATCAGCTCGGTCATCTTGGCGGAGACGCCAACCACCTCGTGGTAGCCGGTGTGGCGGCGGACCTCGCCGCGCAGCGACTCCACCTCGTGCCGCAGACGGGTGGCCTCAAGCGCGTTCTTGACCACGACATTGAGCTCGTCGAAGTCCAGGGGTTTGCCCACGAAATCGTAGGCGCCCAGCTTGAGCGCCGCCTTGACGTCGTCCAGTTGCGGGTCGGCGGTGATCATGATGACGGCGCGGGCGTCGCCCGACTTCTTGAGCTGCTCCAGCACCTCCAGGCCGCTGAGGTCGGGCAGGCGGACATCCAGCAGGACCAGGTCGGGGGTCTCGTTGTGGGCGGTGTTGAGGCCGGAGGTCCCGGTCTCGGCTTCCAGCACCAGGTAGCCCCACTCTTCACACTTCTGGCGCAGGGACCAGCGAACCAGTCTCTCGTCGTCCACGATGAGGATGCGTTCCCCTGCCATGGCTCCTACTCTACTACGGAAGTACCGTCCCTCCCGGCCTCGGGGCGGCGCAGGGGCAGCCGCAGGATGAAGCGGGCGCCCTGGCCGGGGGTGCTCTCCACCTCGACCCGCCCGCCGTGCTCCTCGACGATGCGGCGCGCCAGCGAGAGTCCCAGGCCCGTCCCTTGCCGCTTGGTGGTGTAGAAGGGGCGGAAGATGTTGGGCAGATGCTCCGGTGGGATGCCGCGGCCGGTGTCGGAGACGGTGATGGTGGCGTGGCCGTTCTGCTGGCCCAACCGCAGTCCCACCTTGCCCTCGCGCTCGATGGCCTGGATGGCGTTCAGCAGCAGGTTGAGTACCACCTGCTGGATCTGCCCGACGTCATGCTCGACCAGGGGCAGGCCCTCGGCGCGGACCAGGTCGAAGTCGATCTCGCGGGCCGAAGCCTGCTGCCGCGCCAGGGTGAAAGCGTGCTCGGCGGTGGCGTTCAGGTCGGCGGGGCGCAGCTCCGGCGGCTTGGGCCGCGCCAGGCTCAGCAGGTCGGAGACGATGCGGTTGATGTGCTGGATCTCCTGCTGCACGTCGCCCACCACGTCGCGGGCGGCGCTGGAGGCGGGCAGGTCGCGGGCCACGATGTTCATCACTCCGGCGATGCCGGCCAGCGGGTTGCGGATCTCGTGCGCGAGGCCCGCGGCCAGTTCGCCCAGGGTGGCGAAGTGCTCGGCGCGCGACATCTGGGTGCGGTAGAGACGCTGGATCTCTTCCCGGCTCTCGCGCAACTGGCGCACCATCTCGTTGAAGTTGCGCCCCAGGTCGCCGATCTCGTCGTTGCGGCGGGCGAACCCGACCTGCACGCTCATGTCGCCCTGGCGCAGGCGCGCGATCTTCTCCTGCAACTCGACCAAGGGATGCTCTACCAGCACCGCCAGCACCACCAGGATGACGGCGCAGATGACAAAGGCTCCGAAGGTGGCCACCAGGCGCACGGTCGCGCGCTCCGGTCCCTGCACCGAGACGGTGGCCCACACGAAGCCCAGCAGGCCGGCACAGAGCACACCCACCACCGGCAGGATGGCCTTCAGGCGCCAATTGATGCGGGGCAGACTCACAGCAGACCCTTGTCCCCGGACCCGCAGGACGGGCATCCGGGTGCGGAAAAAGGATGGCACAGGGGCGACACAGCCCACTGTGACCTACGTCACAAGGGGTATCTTAGCGCAGACGCACCGGAGGCCGGGAGCGAACCCGGCCTCCTGGTTTGCGGTGCAGTCCCTGCTGCCGCCGCGCCTCAGGCGTAGGCGTGCAGGCCACCGAGCAAGTAGGTAACCCCGAAGAAGGTGAAGATCACGACCGCGAAGCCCAGGATGGCGAAGTAGGCGGCGCGGCGCCCCCGCCAGCCGCGGGTGATGCGCATGTGCAGGTAGCCGGCGTAGACCAGCCAGGTGATGGCCGCCCAGGTCTCTTTCTGGTCCCAGCTCCAGTAGGCGCCCCAGGTACGGTTGGCCCAGTAGGCGCCGGCGGCGATCATCAGGGTGAGGAGGGGGAAGGCGATGCCGATGGTCTTGTAGGTCAGCCGGTCCAAGGCGTCGGCGGAGGGCAGCAGGCGCTCCAGGTCGTGCCGCCGCCAGTAGAGCATCAGGTAGAGCACGGAAGCGAAGATCCCGCCCACCAGCCCGGCCAGCAGGAAGGGGCTGGCGGAGAGCGAGGTCGGGTACAGGCCCTCGGCTTCCAGGGAGGCGTAGTTGCCGCCGCGGGCGCGCAGCACGAAAGCCGTCAGGGCCAGGGCTTGGAAGAGCAGGCCCAGATAGAAGGCGCTATTGGCCCAGTTCAGCGCGCGCTCGTCCTTCCTCCAGCGCGACCAGACGTAGAGGGCCAGAGGCGCGGCCACCGCCACCGTCACCGCCAGGAAAAGCCAGCCCAGATCGGGGATGACGACAAACAGCCGTGCCTGCGGAGCCAGGAACACCTCCCGGCGCTCGGCAAAGTCCCAAGCGATGACCCGCAGCCCGCCCGCGGGTGCGAAGCGGGTCAACATGCCCAGGTAGATGCCGGTGGAGAGGGCGCTGGTCACCGCCAGGAAGGTGTCGGTGTGCATACGGTCCTGGATGAGGAACATGAGCGCCAGGGCGAAGCTGACGGCGCAGGCGGCGTAGGCCAGCATAGCGAAGGTGACGTGCACGTGCAGCCAGGTGGACTGCAGGGCGGGCACCAGCGGCCGCACTTCGCTGGGTAGCAGTTGCATGAGGACCACGCCCACCACCGCCAGCGGCATGGTCACCGTCCCCAGTACCCGCACGGCGAAGCGGCGCTCGGCGACCAGGGTGAGCGCGGCCAGCGTCCACACGAAGCTGAGCAGCATCTCGTAGATGCTGGAGAAGGGCGGATGGCCGGCCGTCCACCAGCGGTGCGCGAAGGCCAGGGTGTTGGCCAGGAAGCCGAGCCAGGTCGAGCCCAGGGCGAAGCGCACGTAGCGCTCCAGACCGGTGACGCCGAAGGCCAAGTAGAGGGCGGTGGCGGCGCCGTAGAAGATCAGGGTCACGTAGAGCAGGCTGGCCTCGCTCACCAGATTGCCGCTCTTCACGTTGCCCAGGAAGGCCACGAACAGCAAGGTGACCACGGTCAGGCTCAGCAGCACCAGCAGGGTGTTGCCGCGCGCGCCGGGATGAGTTGCTACGCGTTCACGAGCCATGGTTCTTCCTCCGTCAGCGGCCGGCCACGCCGGCCAGGGAGGCTGCGCGCACGGCGGCGCCGGCGGCGGCCTCGGTCTTCAGGTTCTTCTCGATCTCGTGCACCAGGGCGCGGAAGCGCTCCTCGAAGTCCTCGCGGTTCTTGCTGGGCGAGGCACCCACCCAGAGCACCCGGCGGCCTTCGCCGTCGCTGATGGGCATCACCCAGAAGCGCATGTGGACGAAGTAGAAGGCCAGGATCAGCCCTCCTCCCATCAACAGGCATCCGGCCCACACCGCCCATTGCCCGGGCTCGTGCGACACTTGCAGCCCGGTGAAGTAGCCCATCTCCAAGTCCTGGAACTGGAAGTCGTAGGGCGCCTCGGCAGCCTGGGAGTACTCGGGATAGTTGGGGAAGATCCAGAGCTTGGACTCGCCCGACTTGGAGGTCAGGCTGAGCTGGATGGCGGGGTTATTCGCTTCCTCGGAGCGGGTGTAGATCTGGTTGTCGCGCACGTAGAAGTCGGGGACGAAGCGCTCCAGGCGGACGCGGGTGCCGTCGCTCAAGGTGACGGGCTCGCCCGGACCCAGCACGAGAGGCTCCGGCTTGCCGCCCCCTTTGGGGGTAGCCACGAACTTCACGGCGGCGACGTCGGCGGTGCGGCCGTAGTTGGCCTGGAAGAAGCGGAGGCCGCCGTATACCAGGGGATCGTTGACGGCGATCTCCTTGCGCGCGACCTCGCGGCCGTCCTGCAGCACCACCAGCTTCGACCACCAGCGCTTGGGAGTGCCGTCGGCGTAGTTCTCCTGGCCGACGCCGTCGCAGCGCAGGGTGAAGGGCATGGGACGCGTGCTGCCGTCGGCGAGCTCGATCTGGCCGGCCTGCTGGCCGCGGGTGAGATTGAGGAAGCCGCGGTATCCCCAGACCGAATCCACGATGCCGCCCAGCAGGATCAGCAGCAGGCTGACGTGCACCACGTAGGCGGCCAGCCGGGCGAAGCGGTTGCGCTCGGCGTAAAGGGAGTCTTCGCCGTCCTCACCCCCGGCGATGCGCTCGGGCCGGAAGCCCATTTGGCGCAGGGCCTGCTCGGCGGCCCCGAGGCCGCGCTCGGGATTGCGGATCCGGATCTCGTATTTCAAGGGCAGCACGGCGCGGAAGTGCGGTTCCGGCCGGCGATAGGGCCGCGCGAAGTAACGCCACACGGCGGGAAAGCGCTCCAGGGAGGCCAACACGATGCTCAGGCAGAGCAGCCCCAGCAGCACCGCGAACCACCAACTGTGAAAGACGTTGGTCAGGCCCAGAGCGTCGAGCCAGCGCAGGAGTCCGGGAGAATAGGCGCGCTGCATCTGCTCAGGATCGGTGGCGGGCCGCTGCAGGATGACTGTGCCGGCCGCGGCCACCACTCCCACCAGGATGAGAAGAATGATTCCGGTGCGCACCGAGGCCAGGCTCTGCCAGACACGCTGGCGCTCGGGATGAAGATTCGGAGCCATACCCAACCCTCCGCCAGAGATGGAAGGCACGTCACGAACCAGAGTGACGTGCGCCTGCTAACTCTAGCGGGGTCAACTGGTTGACCCGGCAACCCAGCCGAATTGAAGGTCTTCGAGTGGGCCATATGACCCTCTGCACTGGCCGGCCATGGGCGAGAACACCTAAGTCGAAGGAAGGAAAGGGCTAGCGCTAATCTCGGCCCCTCAGTCTCCAGAACCGGGCGAGGTGGGGTATTTCACCTTGAGGTGCGGAAGAAGGCCCACTTCCCTGCTTAAAAGTTCAACAGCTGGCAAGTGACCAGCCTCAGCGGATCTCTTCTAAGTTGCAGAGCAGTAACCACTTGCGCTACGCGCGAGCGACCTCACCCGTCCACCCCCCCTGCGGCTTGGTTCGTGCTTATTCCCGAGTGGGGGTTGGAGTATGAGCGTGAAGAAGATCTCGACGCTGGTGCTGGCGTTTCTGGCATTGGCCCTCCCCGTCGCGGCCGCCGAGCACCCGGTTCCCCTGGAAAAGGACACCGACTGCGCCACCTGCCACGAAGACAAGACCAAGGGCAAGGCGGTGCACTCGGCCATCGCCATGGGTTGCACCACCTGCCACGAGGTCAAGACCGAGAACAACGTCACCACGGTCAACCTGGTCGCGCCCAAAGAAGAGCTGTGTTTCACCTGCCACGAGAAATCGCAGGACGCGGTCCGGCACCAGCCCTACGACCAGGGGCAGTGCGTGGTCTGCCATGATCCGCATACCAGCGACAATCCCAAGCAGTTGCGCCAGCCCGTGGTTCAGCTCTGCTTCAGTTGTCACGGCACCCAACAGCCGGGAGTGACGCTCAGCGGGGAGACGGGCACGGTCACTCTGCCCGGCAACCAGACCATCAGCGTGCAGGAGTACGGCAAGGCCCCCAAGCTGGGGCTGGACCGTGGCGGCGCCAGCGGCCACCCCATCATGGGCCACCCCTTCACCGGTCCAGACCCCCGGGCCAAGGGCACCCAGATGACTTGCCTGAGCTGCCACCAGCCCCACAGCTCCAAGACCCAATTCCTGATGCCTGCGGACATCAAGAACGACCTCGACCTGTGCACCAAGTGCCACCAGTAGGAGGACGGCCGTGAAACCGAATCGGACGCAAGCGCGCACGCGGAGATGGGTGGCGACAGTGGGCCTGCTGGCCCTGCTGCTTCCGGCTACGGCCTGGGCGGGCAAGAAGAAGGAGAACGGCGAGCCCAAGAACATCAACCTGGTGTGGCCGGTGCCCCCCGACAAGCCGCGCATCAAGTACGTGGGCGCGATCTACGGCGCGGGCGACGTGGAGCCGGCCAAGAAGGCGGGCTTCCTGGACCGGCTGGCAGGGATCGAGAAGAACGACATCAAGCCCGGCTTCGTGAAGCCCTACGGCATCGCCACCGACTCCAAGGGCCGCATCTACGTGACCGACAGCGGCCAGGGCCTGGTCTTCGTCCTCGACACCAAGAGCAAGAAGGTGAGCTACCTGGGGCGCACGCCGCAGTTGCGGCTGATGGTGCCCATCGGCATCACCGTGGACAGCAAGGACCGGGTATGGGTGGCGGACCCGGTGGGCCAGCACGTGGTGGCCTTCGACGGCGAAGGCAACGTGGTGATGACGCTGGGGCGGACGGGCGAGCTGGTGAATCCCACCGATGTCGTGCTGGACGAGGCCCGGCAGCGGGCCTACGTGGTCGACTCCAAGCAGCACAAGGTCGTGGTCTACAACCCGGAAACGGGCGCGCTGATCGGCCAGTTCGGCAAGCGCGGCGACCAGCCCGGCGAATTCAACTTCCCCACCAACATCGCCCTCGACCGCCAGGGCCGGATCTATGTGACCGACACCATGAACTGCCGGGTGCAGATCTTCACCCCGGAGTACTCCCTGGTAGAGACCCTGGGCCAGCAAGGCATGAAGCGGGGCGACTTCCTCAAGCCCAAGGGCATCGCTCTGGACAGCTACGGGAACCTCTACGTGGTGGATTCCGACTTCGACAACTTCCAGGTCTTCGACCAGAAGAACCGCCTGCTCATGTTCCTGGGCAGCGGCGGCCAGGTGCCGGGGACCTTCTGGCTGCCGGCGGGGATCTACATCGACCGCAACAACACTATCTACGTGGCTGACCAGAGCAACCAACGGATTCAGATCTTTCAATTGCTGAACGGAGAGACGGAGGAGCCCAAGCCCACCCCGGTGGCCACCGCTCCCGCTCGTCCGGCGGATACGAAGGGAGGTGACCCGGGCAAGAGCAACGAGCTTAAGGGCCCAGCTTCTTCGCAGTCGAACGAAATCACAAAGGAGAACTCACCGCGATGAAACGTACATATCTACTCCTGTTGATCGCGATGGTTGTGGCATTGACGGTGAGCGCGAACGCACAGTACTCGCGCATCAAGAACATCGTCAATAGCAGCCACGACATGTCGTCGACCAGCACCACCGCGGGGCCAAAGGCGAAGAGTAACACGCAGATCTGTTACTACTGCCACACCCCGCACCCGGAAACCAACAACAGCGACCCGCTGGTCACCCAAGACCAGGGCGGCCAGTACCCGCTGTGGAACCACTACCTCTCCTCCAAGGCGAGCTACGGCAAGTACAGCAGCCCGTCGTTCGATGCCTTGGGAACCGACATTCAGGACGTCGGGGGCGCGGTAGCGGGTTCGGCGGTGGTCACCAACCTGTGCCTGAGCTGCCATGACGGCACGGTGGGCGTCAACACCGTGTACAAGGGCCAGTATTCCGCCGGAAGCCACGTCAGCCCGGACTTCGGTCTGGGCAACAACACCCCCGTCTTCATCCCGGCCAGTTCCGGGGCGTTGGTGGGCGATGGGGCCGAGGGCATCAGCAACATGCACCCCCTCAATTTCACCTACGATGCCACGCTGGCCGGCAAGTCGGTGAGTCTGGTGGTGCCTACCACTGCGTCCAACGGCTTCGGCGGCACCCGCACGGGCGTGAACACGTCCAGCGGGAAGTTCCTGCCTCTGTTCGCCAACAAGATGCAGTGCGCCACCTGTCACGACGTGCATGACGGGACAACCTATCGTCCCTTCCTGCGGGCGTCGACGACGGGCAGCGAGCTCTGCCTGGCCTGTCACGGCAAGTAACCCTTAACCCGGTGGCCCCGGAGCATCGGGGCCTCCAGACAAGCTTCACGGGCCCCAGGAGGTTGTTATGAAGAAGCGGAACAGCAGCACGGCAGCGGGACCGGCTCCAACCCCAACCCTACTCCTGCTCGTCCTGGCAGCCGGGCTGGCCTGTTCCGCTTCTCTTTTTGGCCAAGCCGTAGCCAGCCATGCCCCGGCGGCGCCGGCGGTGGCGGCACAAGACCAGGTGGTGGCGCGGGTGAACGGCGCGCCCATCACGGAAAGCCAGCTGGCAGAAGAGGTGGAGCGGCTGTATCCCAGCAACACCGCCCACGGCGGCCTGCGGCCGGAGAAGATGGGCGAGGTCCGGGAGAAGGCGCTGGCGGAGCTGGAGGTCGAAGAACTGGCCTGGCAGCGCGCGCAAAAGACGCACGCCGTCGTCCCCCGCAGTGAGGTCGAGGCCGAGTATCAGAGAATGCGGCGCGCGTTTGGCGCCAAGGAGTTCGATCAGGCCATGCGGGCGCACGGCATCTCCAAGGAGCAGTACTTCAAGGACCTGGAACGGCGCCTGACCCTGGAGCGCCTGTTCCAGCAGAAGGTAGTGCGGCCGGCGCGCATGAGCGAGGCAGCGCTGCGCGCCTACTACCAGAAGAACCTGAAGAAGTTCCAGCGGCCGGAGCAGGTCAGGGCGCGGCTGATCCTGGTGGCGCTGGATCCCAAGGCGAACCCGGACGAGGAACGCAAGGCCAAAGAGAAGGCGCAGATGATCTACCAGCAGGCACAGGCGGGCAAGGACTTCGGTTGGCTGGCCCAGCAATACTCCGACGACTTCTACAAGGTGAAGGGCGGGGACCTGGGCTGGGTGCACCGCGGCCGCCTGGAGCCGGACTTCGAGAAGGTGGCCTTCAGCCTGGGGGCGGGCAAGGTGAGCGAGCCCTTCCGCACCCAGTACGGCTACAACCTGATCAAGGTGGAAGGCCGGCAGCCGGCGCAGCAGATGAAGTTCGCCGACGTGCGCGGCCTGCTCAAGGCGCAACTGGAAGAAGAGCGGGCGCGCGAACTGCGCAGCGCCTTGGTGGAGGACCTGAAGAAGGGCGCCCGCATCGAGCGGGTGGAGGCGGCTCCCGCCCCGCAGAGCGGACACTGAGACGGGCGACGAAGGTGGGGACGATGAAACGCAGCCTGGCCATCGCGACGGTCCTCGTGGGACTCCTGGTCCTGCCGGCGATGGCGCAGAATCCCAGCCGCTTCGTCCTGCACATGAACGGCTGGGGAGGCTTCGGGTTCGGCTGGACGGGCACCGATTGGAGCGGGTCGGGCGATACCTACCACGACCTCAACACCGACTTCGGCCTGGACGCCAACGGCTACCTGTACGACCCGCGGCTGGTGGACTACGACGTGAGCGTGGCCTTCGATCGCGGCGCCTTCGCCGTCGACCAAGGCAGCTCGTCGGCCAACGGGCTCAACGTCAGCGGCAACCTGAGCTTCCTGCCCGACCGCTCCTTCCCCTTCTCCGTATACTTCAGCCGGACCAACTCCGGCTACAACAGCGACCTGATCGCGCCCTACTCCGACGTGCAGCGCCTGTGGGGGTTCCGGGGAGCCATCAAGAACCTGCCCGTGGGCCTGATCAACTACAACTTCTCCTCGGGAGAGACGGACAGCACGGTGAGCGGAGGGCCCACCTACCAGGACCGCTATCGCACCGGCGACGTAAGCCTGACCCGGAACCTGGGAGGATGGCAATTGCGGGCGGGCGACGATTACAACTGGAGCAGCAACAACATCAGCGACTTCACCCAGAGCAACAACACCATCCTGGCCGACGCCTCCCGTACCTTCCATGGAGACCGCATCCGGGTGGACGTGAACCAGTTGTACTCCACCTTCTCGTTCACCCAGGCGGGAGGCGGCCGCTCCAGCGACAGCACCCTGGCCATGAACGCCACCATGAGCTGGAAGCACACCGAGAAGCTGGACTCGTACTACAACTTCACGCTGGCGCACAATGCCATCAACGAGCTGGGTCTGCTGACCACGCTGAACAACGTGCCCAATCCCCTGCCCTTCAATCCGCTGATCTCCGACACCACCACCGAGAACTTCGGGGCCGGGCTCACCTATCGCCTGCGCTCCAACCTGACCCTGGGTGCCGCCTTCGGCTATTCCCACAACAGCGCGCCGCTGCCCAGTTCCCTCTCCCCCAATGTGCTGCCCTCCTTCACCACCGGAAGCATGAACGTGGGGGGCAGCGTGAGCTACCGCCGGAGGTTGTGGAAGCTGACCTATTCCAGCGCCAGCACCGTCGCCCTGCAGCGCTTCAGCACGCTGGCCGGAGGGAGCCTGAGCTCGGGCGTGGGCTTCAGCCTGGACAACGGGATCAGCGGCGGGGACGTGCGCAAGCTGCACTTTACCGCCTCCTACCGCTACGCCCACCGCAGCAATCCCGTCTTCTTCAACGCCAGCACCACCACCGACAACCTGCTGAGCGGGCAGGTGGAGAGTTCGTTCTTCCGCTTCGCCCACCTGCAGGCGATGATGGATTACGGCACCACCGAGATCGACTTCTTCAATTCCAACCTGAGGCTGCACCGCACTAGCTTCATGGTGATGGCCACGCGCTCGCGGCTGAGCGTGTACTTCGCGCGCAACGCCAGCGACTCCAACGACCGCTTCTTCGGCCCCGATTCCCTGCTCAGCCAGCAGCAGCAGCAGCAGCAGAGCCCGCAACAGAACCTGCTGCCCCCGTTCTTCAACCCGCTGGTCCTGACCGAGATCAACAGCACGCGTCTCGGAGTCATGTGGAAACCGAGGAGCAACCTGCAGGTCGAAGGACGGTACGCGAAGTATGACGATCTCTTCCTCCTCCCCCAGCAGACCGACTACCGCTACTCCCAGATCGAAGTGCTGGCCGCCTACAAGTTCGGGCGCTTCACCCTGTACGGCGGCTACGGGCACGCGACCTCCTCCGGCGGCCTGGGAACGCCCTTCGAGCAGCACGTCAATCGCGTTCTGTTCACCGTCCGCTTCCCCTTTCACATCATGTGAGGCGAGCCATGGAGCCGGGCAAGGGGCAGGCCGGAACCGCCAGGTTTGAGAATCCGCGCCCGCTTGCGATAAGGTTGCATAGCAGGAGAACACCCGGAGTGACGCGCTGGAGAAGCAAGGTGGGGAGGATGGCGCTGCTGGCGGTCGTGGCCGCCTGCCCCTCGTTGTTGACGGCGCAGAAGAAGCCGGCGAGCGGCGCCCAGACTGCCCTGGTCTGGCCTCAGCCTCCCGATCCCCCGCGCATCCAGTACCTGCAATCCTTCGGGCGGGCCAGCGACTTCGGCTGGAAGCGCTCGCTGTGGCGCAAGTTCCTGGACTGGGCCAAGAGCGAAAGCGATCCCTCCCTGCTGGTGCGTCCGGTCTCGGTGACCGTGGACGGCCGCGGCCGCCTGATCGTGGCCGACGAGGGCGACGGCGACGTCAAGATCTTCGACCTGCAGAAGAAGTCGGTGAAGGTCATCCACGGCTACAAGGGCAAGGAGTTTGGCACCCCGGTGGGGGTGGCGGTGGACGACGCCGGCAACCTCTACATCAGCGACGCCAGCGCGGGGCGCGTCCTGCAGTACTCGCCGGAGGGAAAGTTCCGGGCCTTCATCGGAGGCGAGGAAGGAGCCTTCAAGCGGCCCGCCTCCATCGCCTTCAATCCCGCCAACCACCTGCTGTACGTGGTGGACACACTGCGGCCGAGGATCTTCGCCTACACCACCGACGGCAAGCAGGTGAAGGAGTTCGGCGAGGCGGGCTCCGGCCCCGGCCAGTTCAACCTGCCCACCTTCCTGGCGGTGGACCGGGAGGGGCGGCTGTACGTCAACGACACCCTGAACTGCCGCGTCCAGGTGCTCACGCCGGAGGGCAAGTTCGTCACCCAGTTCGGTGAGAGCGGCGACGGCTCCGGCTACTTCAACCGGCCCAAGGGCGTGGCCGTGGACTCGGAAGGGCACATCTATGTGGCTGAAGCGCTCTTCTCCACCGTGCAGATCTTCGACCTCCAGGGCCGGTATCTGCTGAGCTTCGG
>DASPRL010000004.1 GCA_035624475.1 Terriglobales bacterium | reverse complement strand
ATCACGCTCGCCGACGACGAACTCATCTACATCCGCCTGAACCCGCGCACCCACACGCCCTTCGGACTGGGCCGGCTGGAGGTCGCCTTCGAGACCATCAACGCCTTCCTCGGCGCCTACCGCTACGCCGCGCGCCTGGCCTCCAACACCGTGGTGCAGTACGCGCTCTGGCTGCAGGACCTCAGCCCGGCGCACCACGAGCGCCTCATCCGCTGGTGGCAGGACGAGATCGAAGGCACCGGGCGCGTGCCCATCCTCTCGGTCGAGTCCAAGCCCGAGGTGCTACGCTTCGGGGGCGGCACCGACGCCGACCTGCGCCTGGCCTGGCAGGAGTTTTTGCTGCGCGTGATCGCCGACGCCTTCGATCTGCCTCCGCTCTTCCTCGGCCTGGAGCACGATGTCAACCGCTCCACCGCCGCCGAGCTGAACGACCTGGCCTTCCGCTCCGCCATCGTGCCCACGGCGCGGCTGTTCGCCGAGCACCTCACCCGCGACGCCATCGGCAAGAAGCTGGGCTGGGGCGACCTGGAATTCGTCTTCACCGACGTGGACGCGCGCAACGAGATGGAAGAGGCCCAGATCCAGGAGATCCTGCTGCGCACCGGCGTGCTCACGGTGAACGAGGTGCGACGCATGCGGGGGTTGCCCGAGATCCCGGCCACTACGAGGGCGTCATCCTGAGGCGCTTTAGCGCCGAAGGATCTCGCGCGCAGTGCCGACCCACTCCACGCGAGATTCTTCGCGCGCGGCGCGCGCGCCCAGAATGACGCCATCAGATTGATGACGTGCTCACGGTGAACGAGGTGCGGCGGATGCGAGGACTACCGGAGATAGCGACGTGAGTCGTTGTGCTCTAGTTCGCTGACGCTCCCGGCTCTCGCCAGGATGCGTTTCAGAAGTGCACTGGACAGGCTCAGCAACGCGAAGATTCCCAGCGTGTAGACAGCCGCCGTCACTAGGCAGGCCGGGGCGAGCGAGTCGGCAGGGCCCGGGCGCAGGAGCCATAACCCGGGCAAGAGCAGTGCGGTTCCAGTCACAGCCGAAGCCAGTAGCTGCCAGAATCCGCCGGCCTGGCTCGTGAGCGCCGAGTAGCCATACAGGACAATCGCCGCCGCGATCGCCTCTGACAGCAGCAACTTCTTGTGCCAAGGCCGCAAGCCGAGCATCCGGGAACGGTACCACACCTTAGCCCTAACCAATCTGAAATCTGACCTCTGAGATCTGCAATGACGACTGACCTCGATTCCATGGCGATCGAGATGCCGGAGGTGTCTCGGCATCCCAACCGGCTCGCCTTCCGCGGCGTGCTCACCCTGGTGGACACGCCCAGCGACCGCCCGCCCGCGGGCGCCCGCGGCCATCGCGTGCTGCTCACCCGACAGGCCGCCGAACGAGCGCTGCCGTCGCTCCTGGGCATGGGCCTCGACTACACGCCCTCGCTCGACGCCCACGACGCCCGCCGCAAGGTGGGCATCATCACCAGCGCCGAAATCGTCGAGAGACCAGCCACGGATGAACACGGATCAACACGGATCAAGAACAGGGAATCAATCCGTGACGATCCGTGGGAATCCGTGGCCGCGCTTGAAGTTCAGGGCTACCTCTTCGCTCGCGACTTCCCCGAGATCGTGCGCGAGCTGCGCGCCGGCGGCCGCCGCCTGGGCATGTCCTACGAGGTGGCCGACGCCCGCATCGAGGACCCGCGCGCCCCGGTGTGGCGGCTCGCCGAGGTCACCTTCACCGGCGCCGCCATCCTGCGCCGCGATAAGGCGGCGTACCGCAACACCTGGATCGAACTGCAGACGTCAGACGTCGGACGTCAGACGTCAGCAAGCAACTCTGGCCACTGGCCACTGACCACCGGCCACTGCCTCTCAGGAGAACAAATGACCGAAGAACTGACACAGCAATTCGTCGCCAATTCAGAGCGGCTGGCGGCCGCGGCGGAGGCGCTCAACCAGGCGCTTACCCGCCTCGACGCCCAGCAGGAGACTCTCTGCGAGAAGGTGGACCGCATCATCGCCACCATCGACGAGAGCGAAGCCGGCGCCCGCAAGGAAATGGAAGCCCGCATCGCCGAGCTGGAGCGCGCCAACACCGAGCTGAAGGCGCAGGCCAAGCCCTCGGGCGACCCGGTCGCCCGCAAGACCCTGCCGCCGCTGGTGACCGCGCTGCTGGCCAAGCAGGGCGTGGAGACCGCCGGGCCCATCGACCTCGAGACTCTGGACAAGACCCTGGCCGCGCTCAGCGTGGAGCAGCGCATCGCGGTGAAAGCGCAGATGGCCCGGGCGGGATGGATCGAGTAACTCGATCCATCCCGCGTCGTCGGCTCTCGGTCGTCGGTCTTCGGCGGCCGGCCAACGACCAACGACGAACGACCAACGACTCAACCCAATCCCAACACTCAGGAGCACCCATCACTATGACCGCCCAATTCATCGACCTGCACGCGGCCGCCGACTTCCTCGGGCCGGGCGCGGTGGAGGTCAACCGCTACCAGAACGAGATCACCGACATCGTGCGCCGCCGCGGCGCCTTCGGGCAGCGCATCAAGCAGGTGCCCGCCACCGGGCATCCCTCGCGCTTCTTCGAGCAGACTGCCATCGTCTCGCCGGCCATGGCCAACGCCTTCGTGGACCCGCGCAACATCGTGGCCACGGTGGGCTCGCCCACGCGCGCCGAGCGCTCGCTGCCGCTCAAGGCCCTGGTCTCGCAGATCAACTACAACCTCTTCGACCTGGAAGTGGGGGCGCAGCAGGCGCAGTTCGCCTTCCTCCAGGCCAAGGACCTGGCCGACGCGGTGGAAGGCCTGCTGCGCACCCACGACGTCGCCCTGTGGAACGGCAACGACACCTCGCTCACCACGCCCACCACGCTGGAGTACTACGGCGCGGCCGCGCAGATCGCCGACGGCGGCAACCTGCACACCGTCGGGACCAGCGAGAGCATCGTGGACGGCATCAAGGCGGTGGTGGCCGCGATGGTGGCCAATTCCTCCTTCGAGGTGCGCCCCACCGCCGTCTACGCCAACCCCGTCCTGCTCGACCTGATCGACCGCGAGATGAAGCAGGCCTTCAACGTCGTGCTCTCCACCACGGAAGTGGTGGGCGGGCTGACGGTGAAGACGCTCTCCACCCAGGCCGGCGAGCTGCCCCTGATCCCGGAGTGGGCGCTGGGCTACACCGGCACCCCCGGCAGCGGCTCGGCGGTGCTGCCTGCCTACATCGTCAGCGAGGACATGATCGAGTACCACTGGCTCACCGACCCCAGCCCGCGCGTCTTCCAACTCGGGCTGACCGGCAGCCTGGCCTCGCAGATGGTGGTGGTGAAGTTCGGCGGCGTGGTGGTCAAGGGCGCCGCCTACGCCCACTACAAAATCAACGTCAACCGCTAGCAGTTGCCGGTTCCCGGTTCTCAGTTTCCAGTTCGAAGGATGCTGGGCGCTGCCAACTGGGGACCGGGAACTGGGAACCGGGAACTCACCATGATCTATCTCGACCCCTCCGAATACGAGGCGCACGGCCTGCCCGCCACCACGCCCGAGGCCTGGGTGACGGCGGCCAGCGCGCTGGTGGACGCACACTGCCGCCGTCCCACCCTGGCGGTGGCGGAGTACACCGAGCGCCTGCGCCTCGCCGCCGGGCGCGGCGCCGTTCGCCTCTCCTACCTCCCCTTGGCGACGGTCGCGCCTGCCACCACGCCCATCGTCGCGGCGCGGGGACGCTACGCGCTCCCCCGCCGCGGCGAGGGCGTGCCCGGCGGCGAACTCGCCGCCGACGTCGCCCTGGCCTTCTCCCTGCCGGGAAGCTGGACCGCGCTCGACGTCGCCGCGCTCGACGTCGCGCCCGACTCCGGCGAGATCACGCTGCCGGCGAATCCGCTGGGCCTCGCCTTCAACGAGGTGGAGATCACCTACCACGCCGGGCTCAGCGAGGTCCCGGAAGCGGTGAAGTGCGCCTGCGCGCAGATCGTGCGCAATGCCCAGGCCACCCCCGCTCTCACCGTGCGCGCCGGCACCCTCGACCAGATGCATCTGGAATATTTCGCCGACACTCTCATCGACGCCAGCGTGCGCGCCTGGCTGGCGCCCTACGTGGCGCAGAAGCTGGAGTGAGCCATGCCCGGATTCCCCCTCTCCTACGATGCCGCCCGCGGCCACTCCATGGCACGCGCGGCCGAGGTCTTCCTGCGCTCGCTGGGCGGCGGCGCCGTGCTGCTGCGCCTGCCCGTCGGATCGCAGCCCGGCAGCGCCGACCTGGGCCTGGCCTCGCCGCTCATCGAAGACGTCGCGCTCGAGCCCGCGCTGGTGCGCTCGCTGCCCGCGGGACAGCAGGCCGCGCCGCCGCGCGTCGAGGTCCTGATCTCGGCGGCGGCGGTGCAGGAGCAGATCGAGCGCCGCGGCTACGACTCCGCGGACGCGCTCTTCGCCGCCGCTCTGGGCCTGGTGCTCGCCGGCAAGCTCTGGCGCATCGTCAACCTCACCTCCGACACCTTTGCCGGAAATGCCTATCTCTACCGCGTGACCGCAACCTCGTAGTCCACCGCGCCGCCGCCTTGCCTGACGGCTGACGGCTGACGGCTGAAGGCTCGCTATGCAACCTGCCAAAGACAGCTTCTACGTGACCCTGCGCGACCGCCTGGCGGCGCTCAATCCCGCGCGCACGGTGGTGATCGACGGCGTCACCCGCCCCGCCGTGATCGTCGCCGACAACCAGGCGGTCACTGCCGCGCCACCCTTGCCCGAGGCCTTCTATCTCGCCTGGGGTGCGGCGCAACCGGTCAAGACCCTGCAGGGCGCGGCGCGTCCGCTGTTCACCTTGGAGTGCGCCATCGGCTACCGCACCGCCGGCAGCCAGGAGACCAGCGGCGTGGACCGCAGCCGCTGCCTGTGCGCGCTCGACTGTGAACTGATGGAGATCTGCGCGCCCCACTGCGCCGCCAAGCACGACCACACCCAGACGCCCTGTGCCCCACTGGGGACCCAGGTCTTCTGGACCTCGCCGCAACTGGGCGAGGTGGAGCGCGTCGGCGGAGAAATGCGCCGTCAGGCCACGCTCACCGTCTTCTTCTTCCTCGAGGTGGAGCTGCCATGAGTTCGCCATCCTACTCGCAGCGTCCGCCCATGCTGCCGCTAGCGCGCCGGCTGCGCGCCTACTTCGCGCCTGTGGAGCGCGACGCCGGCACCCCGGCCATCTTCGCTCCGGGTAAGCACGGAGCTTTCCCCCTGGACGTGCCCCCGGCGCCCTGGGTGAGCGTGGGCTGGATCGAGAACTTCCGGCGCACGCCCGCCACCCGCAGCGAGTGCCTGCGCGCCGGGTCGAAGGGCGCGGCCGCGGCCCAGTTCCGCGCCCAGCTCGAAGCGCGCGTGGAGTTCGACTTCCAGGAGTGGGGCAAGCTGCAGATGGCGCTGGCCGGCGGCTCCCAGCACATGAATGTGCTCGCCGAGGACCTCAACTCCGAGCCCCAACCGTCCGGCGGCGTGCCGCTCTCGGCCGTCGCGGTGCAGCCGGGCTCGACCGCCGGCGAGCTCGTGCTGGGCTCGGGCACGGTGGACGCCTTCGCCACCGGCGACCTGGTGGCCGTAGACCTCGACTACCAGCAGCAGACCGGGCACGTGGGCAGCGGCATCGCCGCCGCCTATGTGCGCGATCCGCTCGAGGTACTGCTCGATCCCCACTACATCCGCCGCGTCACCTTCAACCTGGGCCGGGTGGAATCGAAGACCTCGACTGCTCTCATCCTGGCGCAGCCGCTGCTGGGAGGCGCGCCGCCCGCCGGAGCGCAAGTGCAAAAAGTCGTTGCCTTCGTGGACCGCGAGGGCGGCTCCTTCTTCCAGCAGTGGTCGGCGCTGTTCGTGCTGGCGGAAGAGTCGGGCGGGCGCGTCTGCTTCTACTACCCGCGGCTGGAAAGCGCCGCGCCCGCGCGCGAGACCGTCTTCGAGGTGGCCGCGCCCATCTCCGGCTGCGCCTTGCACGCCGCCTTCCTGGCGCTGCCCTACAAAGACATCAACGACAGCGAGCAGGTGGTCTGCTACCGCTCCTACTTCCCGGCGGCGACCGCTGCGCTGTACTGATTTTCTTTCTCTGCGATCTCTGCGATCTCGGCGGTGAAATCTTCATGCAACTGACCATCGACAATCTCGACGGCGGCGGCGCGCTCGACTACACCGCCGCGCTCGGTGCCGAACCTCCGGCGCGCGTCCTGCGGCGGCTGAACCGCCCGGCGGAATTGCGCGCGGCCCTGGTCGCGACCGATCCCGGATTCGTGGTGCCGGCGGCGGGCGCGCGCGTCCTGCTGGCGCGGCGCGACGGCTCCAAGCTCTTCACCGGATACGCGGCCGCTCCCCTGGAGCACGAGTATCTGGGCTGGGGCCCGCGTGGGCCCGTCTATCGCTACAGCCTGGTGGCGCTGAGCGACGAGTCGCTGCTCGACCGCAAGACTCTGCCTGCGCGCGCTCCTTTCGTGGCGCGCACCGCCGGCGGCGCCCTCAAGCAGCTCGCCGAGGACCTGCTCCCCGGCGCCTTCGATACCAGCGCCGTGGCCGACGCTGCCACCCTGCCCTGGTTCTCCATCAGCCCGCAGAAGACCTGGTCCGAGCACGCCGCCGAGCTGGGGTTGCTGGCCCGCGCCAGCTACTGCGCCCACGACGGTGCGCTCGTCTTCCAGCCCGTGGGCGCGACCGTCCACACGCTCGATGAGACCGCGCCCGGCTTCGCCACGGCCGACCTGAAGTTTCACCCCGACGGCCAGATCGTCAACGACATCACCGTCATCGGGCGCATCGAGCCCCGCGCCTATGTGAAGGACTACTTCCTGGGTGACGGCCTCACGCTGCAATTCGATCTCTCCCATGTCCCCTTCACGCGCTACAGCGCAACCGTCGCCGAAGAGGAGTACACCGGTTCGGCGCTGGCGGCCACGCGCTGGCAGATCGCGGACCCGGCCTCCGCCCTCTCCGTCGGCAGCGGCAAGCTGCAGGTCGCGGGCGGCACCGGCGTGGACGGCCAGACCACCGTGGCCTTCGCGGAGAACGTGGAACTCGGCGGCGTGCTCCTGCTGCAGCACGGCGAGGTGAACTTCACCGCCGCCTCCGACGGCATCCTGGGCGGCCTCTACAGCGGCAGCCCGGTGCTGGCCAACTGCCTGGCCGGCTTCCGCGTGACTCCGTCGGGCGGGCAGTCCGCCATCCAGGCGCTGGTCGGAGGCGCGCTCACGGGCACGCCCGTCACCACCGTCGCCGGGCATCGCTATGCGCTCGCCACGCGGCTCTATTGTCTGGAACTCTTCCGCGCGCGCCAGGTCTTCCATTCTTCCGCGCATCCAGCGGGGAGCGGGCGCGGTGGCGGGACCGTCGCCGCCTCCGTGCGCTGTGTGCTCGAGGTCCACGACATCGATCCCGCCAATCCGGGCTCGCTGGCTGCGCCTTCCATCGTGCTCTTCGACGGCGTGCTGGCGGCGCCCGCCTATGTTGCCTACGTCCTGGTGAACTCGCGCAGCCTGCACTGCGCCCTGGCCTTCACCCGCGTGGTGCGCATGGTGGACGCCGAGGTGCGCAGTGCCATCCCCGGGCAGGGCTACCGCACGCGCCTGGCCGGCGCCATCTCCGAGGGCGCGGAGTGCGGCGTGTACTCCACGCCCGAACTGCAGTTCTTCTCGCCCTTCCCGCCGGTCCAGGGCGAGAAGATCGCGGTGCGCTACCGCGGGCAGGCGCGCGCGCTGGCGCGGATCAGCGACCCCGCCAGCATCGCCGCGCTGGCGCACAACGGCGACGACGGCGTGCGCGGGGCCGTGCGCAACCTCGCCGCGCCCGCTCCCCTCACCAGCGCCGACTGCGAGAACGCCGCCCTGGCCCTGCTCGACGACTCCACCCAGCCCGCCTGGGCCGGCGAATACCAGGTGTGGAGCGACTTCCTGCCCGCCGGCGATGTCTTCCCCGGCGACGCGGTCACGGTGGATGCTCCCTCGCAGGGGGCGGTCTTCTCCGCCATCGTGCGCGAGGTGGCGCTCGAGGTCGCCGATCCCGAGCACGACCGCTCCCGCTACACCCTGCGCGTCTCGAACGACGCGGCCGCGCCCCTGGCCTTCGACTTCGATCCCGCGCGCCTGGATGAGCCGCTCGACGTCACCGCCACCACCGCAACCGCAGGCGCCAGCTTCATCGCCGACCTGCCCGACGCCGAGATCACCGATTGCTCCTCGACCACCATCACCATCGATGCGGGAACCGATCCGCCCGCGGGCGGCGGCTTCGAGGTCCGCCGCAGCGACTACGGCTGGGGGCAGGAGAGCGACCGCAACCTCGCCGGCCGCTTCACCAGCCGCAGCTTCGCCCTGCCGCGGCTGGCCCGCATCCAGGACTACTACCTGCGGCAGTACGACACCGCCTCGCCGCCGCGCTACTCCCGCTACTCCACCGCGCTGCACCTGGACTACCCGTTATGAGCGAATTCGAAGAACGCATCCTGTCAGAACTCGCCGAAGTGAAGAGCAGCCTGTCCGAAGTGCGCGCCCACCTGCGCTGGCTGCTGGGCAACGGCACTCCCGGCCTCATCTCCCAGTTGGAAGAGCGGGTGGCGCGCCACGAGGCCTACGTGCAGAAGGCCGCCGGCGTGGGCGCGGTCCTGGCCGTGCTTTTGACCATCGCCCACTTGGCCATGGATTACTTCCGCAGATAGAGGGCAACGGTCCTTGACCAGATCAGAATTCATCGCGACCGCAACCGCGGCGGCGCAGGCGGCCTCGGCGGTCAGCGGCTTTCCCCCGGGGGTGACCGTGGCCCAGGCCGCGCTGGAGAGCGCCTGGGGACAGTCGCAACTGGCGCGCCTCGCCCACAACTACTTCGGCATCAAGGCGCACGGCGACCTGCCCTGGATCGAATTGCCCACCACCGAGGTGCAGGGCGGCGCCGCGGTCAAGATGCGCGCCTACTTCGCGCGCTACGAGTCGATCGAGGCCTGTTTCGCGGATCGCGACCGCCTGCTCGCCCGCCTGGCTGTTTACGCCGAGGCCCGCGCCGCGGCCCGCGATCCCGAGGCCTTCCTGCGCGCGCTGGCTCGCCACTGGGCCACCGATCCGGACTACGCGCAGAAGCTGCTGACCCTCTACCGCGAGCACGGCTTCGACAAGCTCGACCAGGCATTCAGCACGCAGCGATCAGCACTCAGCCACTGACCGGTGCGGCTGAATGCCGAGCGCTGACTGCTGATCGCTGCCGCCAACGCCGTCCAGTCCAACCAAGTTCCAAATCCCTCCACTGGAGAAAAACCATGACTTTCCTCAAGAAACTCGGGCAGGTACTGCTCAAGATCGCAGGCGTGGCCACCGGCATCATCCCGCTGATCGCCCCGCTGATCCCCGGCGCCGCGGCGCCCGCAGTGATCACCGACGTTTCCAACATCGCCGGCGTGATCGTGACCGTGGAACAGATGTTCGCCGCCGCCTACGGCGCAGACGCGAAGATGGGCAGCGAAAAGCTCAAGGCCGCGGTGCCCTTCGTCTCCCAGATCATCCAGCACACCGCGCCCTTCGCCGGCAAAAGCATCAAGAACCAGGCGCTCTTTACGCAGGCGGTGACGCAGATCACCTCCAGCTTCGCGGACCTGCTCAACTCCCTGGGCGACTGATGAACTGCTGATCGAGGGCGTGGTCGGCTGCCTGAACGACTCCGTGTGGTTCAAGGCCCAGTAACGCTTCGCCAACTCGCGCAAAATGAAACGGCAGGCCACCCGGCCTGCCGTCTTTTTTCTTATCTGCGAAAATCCGCGTCCATCCGCGGCGAAGAAGTTCTTACCCGATATCCTCGTTCCAGCCTTCCAGGTACTTGGCCACGAACGCCAGGAACTGGTCGGCCACGGCGCCATCCACGATGCGGTGGTCGTAGCCCAGCGAGACGTGGCAGATGGAGCGGATGGCGATGGAGTCGCTTCCGTCCTCGGCGGTCACCACCACCGGCTGCTTCTTGATGGAGCCCACGCCCATGATCGCCACCTGCGGCTGCGGGATGATGGGCAGCCCAAACATCTGCCCGTAGCTGCCGGGGTTGGTGATGGTGAAGGTGCCGCCGGCCACGTCGTCGGGGGCCAGCTTCTTGGCGCGCGCCCGCTCCGCCAGGTCCAGGATCGCTCGCTGCAATCCCAGGAAGTTCTTCTCCTCGGCGTTCTTGATGACGGGCACGATCAGCCCCCAGTCCAGCGAGACCGCCACGCCCAGGTGGATGTTGCGGTGGTAG
>DASPRL010000003.1 GCA_035624475.1 Terriglobales bacterium | reverse complement strand
GAGAACTACGGCGAGCAGCAGGGCATCACCCGCCAGCAGATGGACGAGTTCTCGCTGCGCTCGCAGCAATTGGCGGGCGAGGCGCAGAAGTCCTGCCGCCTGCAGGAGGAGATCGTGCCGGTGGCGCTCAAGGACCGCAAGGGCAATCCCACCGGCGAGAACTTCGAGAAGGACGACCACCTGCGCCCCGAGACCACCATGGAAGGCCTGGCCAAGCTCAAGCCCGCCTTCGGCAAGAACATCACCGCCGGCAACGCCTCGGGTATCGTGGACGGCGGCGCCGCCGTCGTGCTGATGCCGCTGGCCGAGGCCGAGAAGCGCGGGTTGAAGCCCATGGGCCGCCTGGTCAACTGGGGCATCGCCGGCGTGGACCCCAAGATCATGGGCCAGGGCCCGGTGCCGGCCTCCCGCATCGCGCTCCAGAAGGCCGGGCTCAAGCTCGACGACATCGACCTGGTCGAGGTCAACGAGGCTTTCGCCGCGCAGTACCTGGCGGTAGAAAAGGAATTGGGCCTCGACCGCAGCAAGGTCAACGTCAACGGCGGGGCCATCGCGCTGGGGCATCCTCTGGGCGCCACCGGCGCGCGCCTGGTGCTGACCCTGCTCTACGAGCTTCGCCGACGCGGTTCCAAGTACGGATTGGCGACCGCTTGCATCGGCGGCGGGCAGGGAATCGCAGTCATCGTGGAGAACTTGCAGCGCTCGTAATAAACATCCCGAGCGAAGCGAGGGAGCCCTATAGGAACGAGGATCTGTCGTGAAACCGCTCTTTTTCGTCTACATCCTCTCCAGCCTGAGCGGCACCCTTTACGTTGGTCTGACCGACGATCTTCCTCTCCGTCTGTCGCAGCACAAGAACGGCAGCTACGACGGCTTCACCAAGAAGTACGGCGTCGATCGGCTCATGTACTACGAGGCCTTCGGCGATTCGCATGCCGCCGCCGCACGCGAGAGGCAGATCAAGAAGTTCAGCCGCCATAAGAAGATCGCGTTGTTCAGGAGTTCTAACCCGCAGTGGAGGGATTTGGGCAAGGATTTGTATTCGCTACGGCGCAAGCAGGGGCTCACGCGGGCAGCTTCGTGACGATAGGGCTCCCTCGCTGCGCTCGGGATGTTTATTACAAATCGGAGTGATTGATATGGCTATCAAGAAGGTTGGAGTCTTAGGCTGTGGATTGATGGGCAGCGGCATCGCGCAAGTGGCGGCCACCGCCGGCTATGAGGTCACCGTGCTCGAGGCGGAGCAGCGCTTCCTCGACAAGGGCTTCGCCGGCATCGAGAAGTCGCTGGCCAAGTTCGCGGAGAAGGGCAAGCTCAAGGAACCGGCCGAGGCGGTGCGCGCCCGCCTGAAGGGCACACTCAAGAAGGAAGACCTGGCCGGCGCGGACCTCGTGGTCGAGGCCATCATCGAGAACGTGGAAGAGAAGAAGAAGATGTACGCCGCGCTGGACGCCATCGTGCAGAAGAGCGCCATCTTCGCCTCCAACACTTCTTCCATCTGCATCACCGAGCTGATGACCGCCACCCAGCGCACCGACCGCTTCCTGGGCCTGCACTTCTTCAATCCGGTGCCGCTGATGCAACTGGTGGAGGTCGTGCGCACCATCACCACCGACCCCAAGGTGTACGACGAGGTCTTCGCCTTCGCCAAGTCGCTGGGCAAGGTGCCGGTGCGCACCTCCGACAAGACCGGCTTCATCGTGAACCGGCTGCTGGTGCCGTATCTCTTGGACGCCATCCGCGCCTACGAAGAAGGCGTGGGCTCGATCGAGGACATTGACGTCTCCATGAAGCTGGGCTGCGGCTATCCCATGGGGCCGTTCACGCTGCTGGATTTCGTCGGCCTCGACACCACCTACTACATCACCCACATCATGTTCGACGAGTTCAAGGAGCGGCGCTTCGCCTCGCCGCCGCTACTGAAGCGCATGGTGCTGGCCGGGTGGTACGGCAAGAAGTCGGGCAAGGGCTTCTACGACTGGTCGAACCCGGAGAAGCCGATTGCCCAGGACGCTGCGCTGCGCAGCTAGCGCCACCCGCTACGCATGTCTGAGGTGATCTACGTGCGCTTGCGCGACGAAGAGACGGAATGCTGGCGCCCGGTGCACGCCGACCACCTGCGCGACGACGTCTACGAGATCACCGTGGACCAGGAGCCCCGGGGCGAGCGCTGGGCCTTTCCGCCGCGCGCCCTGGTGCGCTGCCGCCCGCACCGCTTCGACGACGGCACCCCCGGCCTGATTGCGTTCGAGCTGGCGGAGCCGCGAGAATAGGGTTCCCTCGTTGCGCTCGGGATGTTTATCATCACCCGCACCTGAATACGGAGAGGCACTCATGGAATTCCAGAACCTGAAGTTCGAGACCAAAGACCAGATCGCCTACGTCACCATCAACCGCCCCGACAAACTCAACGCCCTGAACATGGCGACCATGGAGGAGCTGCGCGCGGCCTTCACCGCCATCCGCGACGACGCTGCCGTGCGCGTGGCCATCGTCACCGGGGCGGGGGAGAAGGCCTTCATCGCCGGCGCCGACATCAGCGAACTCGCCAAGAACGACCCCGTCCAGGCCAAGGCCTACACTCACAAGGGCCAGTCGGTGCTCGACCTGATGGAGAACTGCGGCAAGCCGGTGATCGCCTGCATCAACGGCTACGCCCTGGGCGGCGGCTGCGAGATCGCCATGGCCTGCACCCTGCGCCTGGCCTCCGACAACGCCAAGCTGGGCCAGCCCGAGGTGAAGCTGGGCATCATCCCAGGCTACGGCGGCACCCAGCGCCTGCCGCGCCTGGTGGGCAAGGGCCTGGCCATGCAGCTGGTGCTCAGCGGCGAGCAGATCACGGCCCAGGAGGCCTACCGCATCGGCCTGGTCAATGAGGTCGTGCCCCAGGGCGAACTCATCGCGCGCGCCGAGGCCATCGCCAGGAAGATCATCGCCAACGCGCCCCTGGCGGTGCAGTACGCCATGGAAGCCGTGAACCACGGCCTGGACATGACCCTGGCCGAGGGCCTGTATCTGGAGGCCACGCTCTTCGGCGTCTGCTGCGCCACGGAGGACAAGCGCGAGGGCACCACGGCCTTCTTAGAAAAGCGACCCGCCCAGTTCAAGGGCAAGTAGGGCGCCGGCAATTGAGTAATCGGGTAATTGAGTAATCTGGCAATTCCAAGCCTGCCTGGCAATTACCCGATTACCAAATTACACAATTACCCAATTACCAAATTACACAATTACCCAATCTCTCCGCGCCCACGTGGTAGGTTTATTGTCGTGATCAAGTCACTCCACAAGTTGCTGGTGCCCAAGCGCGAGGCCGACTTCCACGCGCTGGCGGACTTCTTCGACGCGCTCGGGCTGGCGCGCGGCGAGGCCTGGAAGGGCCGCCGCAGCCAGGGCGTGAAGCTGGAGGCGCCCGAGGCCGGAATCGAGATCGGCCACGGCCATGGCTTCCCCGATGCCGACCTGGTCATCGAGGTGGACTCCGCCGACGCCGCCTACGAGCTGGCCCGGCAGCGCGGCTTGCACATCGTCAAGAAGATCGCCGATCAGGACTGGGACGCGCGCCTCTTCGTCGTGGAGATGCCGGCGGGCGCCGGCCGCCTCGCCGTCTTCTCCTATAACAAGGATTGGCGCAAGAAAGCTCCCGGCCCGGAAGGCAAGCTCGACGCCCGCGGCAAGCGCTTCGCCATCGTGGCCGGGCGCTTCAACGCTTTCGTCACCGACCGCCTTCTGGCAGGCGCGCTCGATGCCTTGCGCCGTGCCGGCGCCCAGGAAAAAGGCATCGTGACCGTCCGCGTCCCCGGCAGCTTCGAGATCCCTTCGGCGGCGCGCACCCTGGCCCAGAGCGGCAAGTACGACGCCATCGTCTGCCTGGGCTGCATCCTGCGCGGCCAGACCTCGCATTACGAGCACCTGGCCAACGAGGTGGCGCGCGGCATCGGGCAGTCGGCGCAGGAGACGGGCGTGCCTCACGCCTTCGGCGTCCTCACCTGCGATACCCTGGAGCAAGCCATCGACCGCGCCGGGCTGAAGAGCGGCAACAAGGGCTACGAGGCCGCGCTCTCGGCGGTGGAGATGGCGAACCTGAGAGCAGACGTCAGACGTCGGACGTCAGGCGTCAGCAGGAAACGTCGGAAGAAGAAGTGATGTCCCGCCATCGACGAACGACTAACGACCAACGACGATGACTGGCGACTGGCGACCGGGGACTGGCGACTGACCATGGGAACGCGCCGCAAATCCCGCGAGCTGGCGCTGCAAATGCTCTTCCAGGCGGACATGGGCAAGCAGGCGCCGGAAGAGGTCACGCGCACCTTCTGGAGCGCCCGCGGCGAGGTGGAGGAAGGCACGCGCGTCTTCGCCGAGGAACTGTTCCGCGCCGCCGGCCAGCGCTCGGCCGAGATCGACGCCCTCATCGAGCGCCACGCCGAGCACTGGCGCCTGGAGCGCATGGCGGCGGTGGACCGCAACATCCTGCGCTGCGGCGCCGCCGAGCTGCTGGCCTTTCCCCAGACCCCGCGCCCAGTGGTCATCAACGAGGCCCTGGAGATCGCGCGCAAGTTCTCCGCCCCCGAGTCGGTGCAGTTCATCAACGGGGTGCTCGATTCCATCGCCCGCGAGCTCGGCCAGCCGGCCGCGGCGGGGGGAGGGAAGCGCTCGTGACCTGGAGCGACGAAGCCGCCGAGATCGTGGAAGAGCTGCTGCGCGAATTGCCCCTGCCGGCGCGCGAGGCGGTCGAGCAGTCCACCCGCTTTCGCGCCGAGACGGCAGTGGAGGAAGGCGGGCGCGCCCAGGTCGCGCTCGAGGATGCGGTGCGCGCCTTCATCGAGTCCACGCCCCCGGACCTGCGCGAGCGCCTCAAGCACACCCTCTCCTACCGCGGCATCGATCCGGAGGACTTCGCCGCGGCCTTCTCTTCGTAGGAACAGTAGCCAGTAGCTGGTTGCTAAGGGAGAGCCGGGCGCGCCGGGGCCTTCAAGGACCCGATGACCCGATCCCCCGATCAAAACAAAAGCCCCGCTGGCAGCGGGGCTTTGTCGTCAAGAGATCCCCTAGGGCCGGATGGCCACCAGGTCCACCGCGATCCCCGCCGCCTGGTTGGGGAAGGTGATGGTGATGGGGGTCGCCGAGTCGGTTCCCGCGGTCAGGTCGATGACGTGCACCTTGCCGTCGCTGGCGCCCGCGTAGAGTGTCTTGCTGTCCAGCGTGACCCCGCCGGTGAAGGCATTGGCTCCCCCGGTGAGCGCGATGTGGGTCACGGCGTTCGTGCCCAGGTTCACCATGGTGACCTCAGCCAGATTGCTGGTGATGAGCGCTTTGCTGCCGTCCGGGGTGACGATGAGGGCGTTGGGCGTGAAGGGGACGCCGGTATTCACCGTGGTGAGCGCATCACTGAGCGTGGGCGGGCAGGCCGGCGGGGGCGGCGTGGTCGGGCTGGCGGTGATGATCTCCAGGTTGGGCGAATCCACCGCCGCCATGTTCAACGTCCCCGGCGCGCGCCGAATGAAGGTGGGCGTGGCCGCCGTGGCCACCGTGTCCTGCTGCGAATTGTCGCAGGTGGCGCGCACGGTCACGGGAGAGCCGCCGCCCGCCAGATAGGCGAATCCGCCAGTGCTGAGGAAGTTCACGTCGTTGGCGGCGCCCGCCAGCGCGATGGTGCGCAGCGCCAGGCCCGGTTGGAAGACGTAGAGCGTGCTGCCGCCCACGATGTAGGCCTTCAGGGAGTCGGGCGAGAAGTCCGCCGCCGCCGCGTTGGGGATGTTCAGGGTCTGCACCGTGTTGTTGGGCGGATTGAAGACGGTCACGTCCACGCCGGGGTTGGCCACGATCACAAAGTTCCCGTTGGGCGAGACCGCCAGGATCTTCCCCAGGGCGTTGGTGACCGTGCCACTGATGCTGTTGTTGCTCGGATTCAGGACCATCAGCCCAGCCGAGCTGCCCAGGTAGCCGGACGCGCCGGCGGCGTCGAAAGCCAGCGAGTTCGGCACCTGGTTGGCCGGCAGGGTGATGGCCGTGCCCGCCGTGTTGTTGTTGGTGGTGATGGGGACCACGCTGGTGCAGGTGTTGCTGCCGGCGGTGCTGCAGGCGGGATTGAGCAGCGAACTGGTGGCGTAGACGGTCTGCGCGGCCGCGGTGCCGGTCACCGTCCCGCTCACCACGTTGCTGTAGACGGGGGTGTTGAGCCCGTTGTTGCAGGTGGGAGGCGAGCAGGAGGCGGTGATGCCCACGCCGCCGGCGGCCACGCCCGTCACCAGGGCGTTGCTGTTGACGGTCGCGGTCGGCGGCGAGGACGAAGTCCAGGTCAGGGGAACGGTGACCACCGTCCCCAGGCTGTCGACTTCGTCGCCGGCCAGTTGCTGCGTCCCTCCCACCGCGATGGTGAACGTAGTCGCGGAGGAGGTGAACAGGTGTGCGCGCACCAAGACCACGGGGCAGGTGATGAAGTTCGAGGGAACGCTGTTGGTGCCGCCGGCGGTGGCGAACACCGTGGTCTGGCCCGGGTTGACCGCCGTCGCCGTGGCCAGGTTGAGGATGGCGGGGTTGCTGGTATTGGAGGCGATGGTGACCACGTTGGTGTCGCTCGACGCCCAGGTGAACGGGCCCACCGTGTTGGTGATGTCGGTGGCGCCGTTGAAGGCGGTGGCGCTGAACGCCGTGGTCAGCTTCTGCGAGTCGCAGTTCACGCTGCCCGGGTTGAGGGTGATGCTGGTGATGTGCTGGTGCACGTAGATGGTAGCGGTGGCGCTGAGCCCGGCCACGGTCGCGGTGATGGTGGCGGTGCCGGTGCTTCCGGGCGTGCACACCACCGGGGTGGTGGCGCTGTCCCAGCTTCCTGCGCACACCAGCCCGGGGCTGTTGCCCCCGCTGGCCACGCTGGCGATCGGGGTGGCGCTCGAGGTGAAGGTGATGGCCTGGAAGAGCACGACGCCATCGCTGTTCTTCACCGTAGCCAGCAACTGGGTGACGCCGCCCGGCTCCAGAGAAGCGGTGGTCGGCGTCAGGGTGATGGAAGCCGGCGTGTTGGGATTGTTCTTGTTGCTGCTGCTGCCGCAGCCCGTCAGCCCGGCTGACACCAGGAAAGCTCCGCAGATCGCTAGCACGATGATGGCCGACCGCCGCATGATTCCTCCCCGCCTGGCTTTCCGGCGGAACTTCGCACACCTGGTAGTGGGGAAATCGTTAAGTTTAACGGCTCTCGTCCCTTTCAGCAAGCCGATGAGGGCGCCCGCGTCCCCGAGGCGGCTCGCCGCACCCGCCCGGGCGCGAATCCAGTTGCCAGGGAGGCGTCCTTTCAGTACGCTCCCTGTCGGCCGAAGCTCCCGGAGTGTGCTCCATGGCCGAGTTTCCCCAGTCCGAACGTGGTCGCCGCGCCACCCGGGTGCGCATGCAGGCGCAGACCATCCGCATCGCGACCTCCCCACCGGTGAGCGGGGTGCTGCAGACGCTCTCCCGCACCGGCGGGCGAGCGGTGCTCACCGCCGCTGTCCCGGAAGGCGATCTGGTCGAGGTCGAGATCCAAACCGCCTGCTTCGCGATCGCCGGCTTAGTTGAGATGCTGGCACCCCGCTCCGGGGCTGCCGGACACGTGCAGGCATTTCGTTTTGTCGGGCTCAGCGACGAGGATGGCTCCCGCCTGCAGGAGGTCCTGCGCCTGGTCAAAGACCTGGGCAAAGGCGGCAAGGGGCGCTGACCCGGGCCTCCCGGGTTGACGTTGCGGAAGCGCGCTTGCTATAGTAGATGGGTTCCGCGAGTCCGGTTGAGCTTGCCTGGAGTTGTGGCTGAGCTGTGGTTCGTTCCGCCCGAGGACTGAAGTCGGGTCCGCTAGCAGGGCGCCCTCGCTGAAACGCACCTGCGCTGCCTCACGCCCGTCGTGAGGGTATGCAGGTCCGGGGCGACGAAACGGAGCATCTCCCGCAAGGGCTTGGGTGCCACCGTCGTCAGTCCACCTTAGAGGAAACCAACACTTTTCCTTGCCTGTCCTTGGGACGCGCGGGGAAAGCATGGTGCGGCGGCGCGCGATCCGCCCGGTTGTGGAGCGCGCGCCCGGCCCGCCAGTCCCGTTCGCGGGATTCCAGCACATGGCGCGTGGCGGGTGTGCGCGCCCAAGGAGCGGCATCGGTGCCTACATTCCATCAGTTGGTGAAGCAGGGGCGCTCGCGGGTGAACTACAAGACCGCCAGCCCCGCCCTGCAGGAGTGCCCGCAGAAGCGCGGCGTCTGCACCCGTGTCTACACGCAGACGCCCAAGAAGCCGAATTCGGCGCTGCGCAAGGTGGCGCGCGTACGCCTGACCAACGGCATCGAGGTGACCACCTACATCCCCGGCGTCGGCCACAACCTGCAGGAGCACTCCATCGTGCTCATCCGCGGCGGCCGCGTGAAGGATCTGCCGGGCGTGCGCTACCACGTCATCCGCGGCACCCTCGACACCGTGGGCGTCGCCAACCGCAAGCAGGGTCGCTCCAAGTACGGGGCCAAGCGGCCCAAGTAGAGTTTCCGAGGTTCTCTGAGCCATGCCTAGAAAAGGACATATCGCCAAGCGGGAGGTGGCCGCCGATCCGGTCTACGGCTCGACGCTGGTCACCAAGTTCGTGAACTCCATGATGTGGGACGGCAAGAAGAGCACCGCCCAGGGCATCTTCTACGACGCCATGAAGAAGCTGGAGGAGAAGGGCGGAGGCGAGGCGCTGAAGCTCTTCACCAAGGCGGTGGAGAATGCCAAGCCCCTGCTGGAAGTCAAGACCCGGCGCGTAGGCGGCGCCAACTACCAGGTGCCGGTCGAGGTCAATCCCGACCGCCGCACCTCGCTGGCCATCCGCTGGCTCATCACCTACAGCCGGGGCCGCGCCGAGAAGGGCATGACCGAGAAGTTGACCAACGAATTGCTCGACGCCGCCAACAACCGTGGCGCCGCCATCAAGAAGAAGGAAGACGTCCATCGCATGGCCGAGGCCAACAAGGCCTTCGCCCATTACCGGTGGTAAGAGAGATTGGGGAATTGAGCAATCGGGTAATTGGGTGATTCAGGAGCTGCGACGCAGCAGTTTTTCAATTGCCCGATTACACAATTACCAAATTACGCAATGGCTCGCGAAGTCCAACTCGAGCGGTGCAGGAACATCGGCATCATGGCCCACATCGATGCCGGCAAGACCACCACCACCGAACGTGTGCTCTTTTACACCGGGCGCACCCACCGCATCGGCGAGGTGCATGAAGGCACCGCCACCATGGACTGGATGGAGCAGGAGCAGGAGCGCGGCATCACCATCACCAGCGCCGCCACCACCTGTCTCTGGCGCGACGTCCGCATCAACATCATCGACACCCCCGGCCACGTGGACTTCACCGCCGAGGTGGAGCGCTCGCTGCGCGTGCTCGACGGCGCTTGCGCTGTCTTCGACGCCGTGCACGGGGTCGAGCCGCAGTCCGAGACGGTGTGGCGCCAGGCCGACAAGTACGGCGTCCCTCGCATCTGCTTCATCAACAAGATGGACAAGATGGGCGCCGATTTCGAGCACGCCATCGACACCATCCGCAAGCGCCTCAACGCCCGCCCCGTCGCCACCCAGCTCCCCATCGGCCAGGAAGACAAGTTCAAGGGCGCCATCGACCTGTTCGCCATGAAGGCCATCCTGTGGAAGGACGAAACCCTGGGCGCCGAGTTCGTCGTCGAAGAGATCCCCGAAGAGTTGAAGAAGAAGGCCTCCGCCTTCCACAACCAGATGGTCGAGACCATCGTCGAGAACGACGACGAGCTGCTGCACAAGTACATGGAAGGCGACACCATCACTCCCGGCGAACTCAAGGCCTCGCTGCGCAAGAGCACCATCGCCCTGAAGCTCTTCCCCGTGCTCTGCGGCTCCGCCTTCAAGAACAAGGGCGTGCAGCCCCTGCTCGACGCGGTGGTGGACTTCCTGCCCTCGCCCGCCGACATCCCCCCGGTCAAGGGCCACGATCCCGATCATCCCGAGAAGCTGCTGGAGCGCAAGGCCGCCGACAACGAACCCTTCTCCGCGCTCGCCTTCAAGATCATGACCGACCCCTTCGTCGGCCAGCTCGCCTTCATCCGCATCTACTCCGGCAAGCTCAAGACCGGCGACTCCGTCTACAACAGCCGCCGCCAGCGCTCCGAGCGCATCGGCCGCCTGCTCAAGATGCACGCCAACAAGCGCGAGGAGATCAGCGAGATCTACGCCGGCGACATCTGCGCCTGCGTCGGCCTGAAGAACATCACCACCGGCGACACCATCTGCGACGAGAAGCATCCCATCCTGCTGGAGTCCATCGAGTTTCCCGCTCCCGTCATCTCCGTGGCGGTCGAGCCCAAGACCAAGGGCGACCAGGAGAAGATGGGCGTTGCCCTCTCCAAGCTGGCCCAGGAAGACCCCACCTTCAAGGTCGCCACCGATCCCGACAGCGGCCAGACCATCATCAGCGGCATGGGCGAACTCCACCTGGAGATTATCGTCGACCGCATGATGCGCGAGTTCAGCGTCGAGGCCAACGTGGGCAAACCCCAGGTGGCCTACCGCGAGACCATCCGCAAGCCCGCCCAGGCCGAGGGCAAGTTCATCCGCCAGACCGGAGGCCGTGGCCAGTATGGCCACGTCAAGATCCGCCTGGAGCCCAACCCCGGCAAGGGCTACGAGTTCGAGAACGAGATCGTGGGCGGCGCCGTCCCCAAGGAGTTCATCAAGCCGGTGGACCAGGGCATCAAGGAAGCCCTGGAAGGCGGCGTGCTCGCCGGCTACGAGATGGTGGACGTCAAGGCCACCCTGTACGACGGCAGCTACCACGACGTGGATTCCAGCGAGATGGCCTTCAAGATCGCCGGCTCCATGGCTTTCAAGGAGGCCGCGCGCCGCGCCAGCCCGGTGCTGCTCGAGCCCGTGATGTCGGTGGAGGTGGTGGTGCCCGAGGACTTCGCCGGCGCCATCATCGGCGACCTCAGCTCCCGCCGCGGCCACATCTCCGGCATGGAGCACCGCGCCGGCTCGCAGGTCGTCAGCGCCATCGTCCCCCTCAGCGAGATGTTCGGCTACGCCACCCAGATGCGCTCCAACACCCAGGGGCGGGCCACCTTCTCCATGCATTTCGCCAGGTATGAAGAGGCCCCGCGCCAGGTGGCGGAGGAGATCATCGCCAAGGTGCAGGGCAAGACCGTGGGCAGGTAGCGAGGGAATGTAGCCCGGCACGAAGTGCCGGGGAGAGTCCGGTAGAGATTGACAGAGTCCCGCAGGGACGACTGACGGAGCAAGTTATGGCTAAGGAAAAATTCGATCGCACGAAGCCGCACGTGAACGT
>DASPRL010000002.1 GCA_035624475.1 Terriglobales bacterium | reverse complement strand
CTCGCGGTAGATCTCGAACATGATCTTGTCGGATTCCATGATGAGGAGACTATTGTAACAAGTCGCCTGCCAGTTCCCGGTTCCCAGTTCCCAGCTCCCGGTTGAGAGCGATGACGCCATCCCGCTGGGCGGGATGGCGAGCACAGGCGGGTCGCCTGTGCCACACGGTGGCGGCAAGATACCGCACGACGGCCGGCCGGACGCCGCCGCTACCACAACAGAATCCCCTCCGCGAAGCGGAGGGGATTCTTGCGGTTAGCAATGATTCTTAAAGCAATCCTTGACTAGTCGCCGGCGACCATTTCGTGGTCGACGGGGGCGGGCGGCGCGATCTGCACCAGGCGGTTGGGATCGCCCATGCCCTCGGCGCCGCGGTGCCGTTCGGCCACGGCCAGCTCGGCGCGCAACTGCTCCTCGAACTTGCGAAGCTGCTCCTCGATGGTGAGCTGCTTCTGCCGGTTGCGCACCATGTCCTCGCGGTAGCGCTTCAGGAAGTAGCCGATGGTCTCGACGCGGATCTTGATGGAGCCCGAGGGCTTGTTCTCGTCGATGTCCTTGAAGCAGAAGTACGGCGTGCCGGAGTGCTCCACGATCTCCTCCACCACGGTGTAGATGGGGGCGTCGTGGCCGCACTTGAAGCTGGAGAGCTCCAGGGCCACCAGGTTGGGGTGGCGGGCGATGTACTTGGCCGCCCACACCTTGCGGGTGGTGTTCTCGGAGTAGGAGTTCTTCCAGGCGTCGGCGACGTCGAGGGGGTGCTGGATGATGCCGGCACGCACCTCGTCGCCGAAGAGCTTCCAGATGATCTCGTCGTCCAGGGGCAGCGAATCCTGGGAGAAGACGGGGTAGCCGAGCTTCTGGAACTCCTCCAGGATCTCGTGGTTGATGCCGGGATCGTTGTGGTAGGGGCGGCCCAGGAGCACGATGCCCAGCTTGTCTTCGGTTTCCAGGCGCTGCAGCACCTCGCGGGCGGTGCCGCGCATGATGTCCATCTCGAACTTGCGCATGGCCTCCATGCCCGCTTCCACGGCGCGGAAGTTCTCCTCCTCGCTCAGGCCCAGGATGTCCTTCCAGTCGTCGTACATCTGGCGGTGGGCCATCTTGGGGTCATCGAGGCAGATGAGGGTGTCCTTCCAGACCACGCCCTTCTCCTTGAACATGTCGCCTTCCTTGGTGAAGGCGGCCTTGACCGAGGCGGGAGTGGCGGTGACGGTGGGGCAGGCGCGCGCCGACTGGGTATTGAGCAGGAAGGTGGGCAGCGAGTCGATCATGGGGAAGAAGACCACGTCGAGCTGCTTCTTGGGGTGCACCGAGTAGAGCAGGTTGTGGACGTGGGGGATGCCGACCTTGGAGGGGAAGCAGGGGTCGATGGCGCCGCGCTTGGCGCCTTCCTTGTAGAGCTGCTCGCTGGTGTACTCGGACCAGAGCAGGTTCTCGGCGGTGAGCCCGAGGGCCTCGAAGTAGGCGGTGAAGAAGGGCCCGCAGGAGTACATATTCAGGGCCTTGGGCATGCCGATCTTGAGTTCGGCGCGCTTCTTCATCAGTTCGACGCGCTTCTTCTGGGCGGCGGTGAAGGCGTGCTTGGGCAAGGGATCGGCGACCACGGGCGGCTCGTAGCTCTTGAAGGCGGCCTTGGCGGCGATCTCGACCAGGTTGGGGTTCTCCTTCTTGATGGCGTCGATGTTGCCCTTGATGACGCGCATCTCCTCGACGTTCTCCACCGTGCCCTTCTCGCAGGTAGCGATGATGAGGCGCTGGGCGCCCTGGGTGAGCGGCACCTTGGTCTTGACCGGGGGCTTGTAATTGGGATTGGGGACGGCGGTCTTGACGTCGATGAAGGTGCGCAGGCACTTGTTCTTGCAGAAGTAGCAGCGCGTGTCCTCGTTGCGGGTGGTGGTGTAGGTGATGGAGGCGATGTTGTCGAGGCCGACGAACTCGGTCCGCTTGCCGTTCTCCCACAGGCGCACGGCTTCGAAGGCGCAGCCGATGGCGCCGGCCTCGCCGCAGTGCTGGTGGACGATGACCTCGGGCTGGACGTCCTTGCCCTTGAAGCGGGACTCGATGAAATCCACCTGCGACTTCACGGCGGCCAGGTTGTGCTGGGTGCCGCCCTGGAGGATGAACTTGCGTCCGATGGAGGCCAGGTTGGGGATCTGCGAGACGTAGAGCCAGATGTTCTTGGGCAGCACGTTGCAGAGGCCGGCCATGATCTCTTCCGGTTTCCAGCCCTGGCGCTGGAAGTCCACGATGTCCGACTGCATGAAGACGGCGCAGCCGTAGCCGAACTGGGGATAGCCCTTGGCGTTGAAGGCGATGTCGGCGAACTCCTCCACCTTGAAGCCGAAGCCCTCGCAGGTGCCCTGCAGGAAGTAGCCGTTGCCGGCCGAGCACTGGGTGTTGAGCTTGAAGTCCTTCACGCGGCCGTCGCGCAGGATGATGATCTTGATGTCCTGGCCGCCCACGTCGCAGATGACGTCGGCGTCGGGATAGAAGTGGAGGGCGGCCTGGGTGTGGGCCACGGTCTCGACCAGGGCCACGTCGGCGCCCACCGCGTCCTTCAGGATGTCCTTGGCGTAGCCGGTGGTGCCCACGCCCAGGATGTTCAGGGTAGCGCCCTGATCGGTGACCTGCTTGGCCACCTTGGCGATGACTTCCTGGGTATCCTCGATGGGATTGCCGCGGGAGAGCTGATAGGTCTTGCACAGGATGTTGCGGTCCTTGTCCACCAGCACGGCCTTGGTGGAGGTGGAGCCGCCGTCGATGCCGAGGAAGCCCTCGATCACCTGCCCCGCGGTGAAGGTGGCGGGCGCGAACTTCTTCTTGGTGTACTTCTGCTTGAAGGCGTCGAGTTCCTCGGGGCTCTTGGCCAAGGCCTGGGCGCCGCCCTTCTTGGCCTTCTCCTGGGCGCGGCCCTCGGTGATGTACCACTGCAGCTTCTCGTGACCCAGGTAGACGCCGATGCCGGGGTCTTCCTGCTTGCCGAACTCGACCGCGCCGATGCAGGCGAAGTACTGGGCGTTGTCAGGGGTCTTGATCAGGGTCTCGGGATCGACGCCCTCGGGCAGCGGGTAGTTGCGCTCCTCCCAGATCTTGGGGATGTTGGCCTTCCAGCAATCGCGCATTCCCTTGATGTAGCAGTTGGGCCCGCCCAGCAGCAGCACGGTGGGACGCAGGGTGTTGCCGCGGGTCAGCACGGAGAGGTTCTGCTGGATGATGGACTCGAAGAGCGAGGCCATGAGCTCGTCCGGGGGCACGCCCTGCTTCTGCAGGCCGTTGATGTCGGTCTCGGCGAAGACGCCGCACTTGCCGGCCACGGGGTGGAGCTTCAGGCCCTTGTAGCCCATCTCGCAAAGCTGCTCGGAAGGGATGCGCAGCTTGGCGTTGATCTTGTCGATGACCGCGCCGGTGCCGCCCGCGCACTTGTCGTTCATGGAGGGCAGCTTCTTCTTCTTGCCGGTCTCGGGGTCTTCCTTGAAGATGATGATCTTGGCGTCCTGACCGCCCAGCTCGATGACCGAGCCGCACTCGGGATAGAGCTTCTCGACGGCGAGCGAGACCGCGTTGACTTCCTGGACGAACTTGGCGCCGATGTGCTTGCCCACGGTGGAGCCGCCCGAGCCGGTGATGAAGGCGCGGAAGTTCTCGGCGGGGGTGGCGGGGAAGTCCTGGGCGATCTGTTGCAGCATCTCCAGGGCCTTCTCCGGCTGCTTGGTCTCGTGGCGCTGGTAGTCCTGCCAGAGGATCTCGTCGGTCTCGCCGTCGACGACGACGACCTTGACGGTGGTCGAGCCCACGTCCACACCCATCCACAGCAGTTCGTAGCGCTTGGTGCGGTCGGCTTTGTCGGTCAGTCCGGACATTCGATCTCCTAAAGAACTTTCACCACAAAGGGCACAAAGGTCACACGAAGGTCACAAAGGGACCTCAGTGCGCGTCCGCGTGGTAGGGCACCTTCTGCCCCATCTGCTCGGCCACGTGGATGGCGAAATTCGCGGCGGTGCCGATCACGCCCTTGTACTTGGGCACCTGGTAGAGGGCGTGGGACATCTCCGGGTGCTGCGCAACGTAGGCGCGCAGATCGTCGGCGCTCTTGCCCAGCTTCTCCAGCACGTCCTTGAACTCGTTCTTGGCCTTGACCTTGGCCTCGCCCAGGGCCATCTGCACGCGGCTGTGGGCGTTGATCTCGCCCTCGCCCGAGGTCTCGATGGGCAGGAAGATCATGTCCTTGTAGTGCGCCACCACCGCGGACTGGGCACCGTCGGACTGCGTGGAAGGCATGCAGCCGAAGGGCTTCAGCGAGAGCACCATGTGGCAGAGCTCTTTGTTGGAGTAGTAAATGTTCTTGGCGACCTCCAGGTGGCCTTCGCCGCCGCCGGCGCGCGAGTTGTAGTAGGGGTGGCCGAGGCGCTGCAATTCGTACTGGTTGACCAGCTTGTGGGCGGTGCCGCCCAGGGCGTCGAGGATGCGGTGGTACTCGCGGGCGAAGATGATCTCGGCCGCCTTCAGCTTCATGAGCTTGTTGCGGTAGTTCCACTCGATCTTGGCCTGCTTGTCCAGCCGCCACGCCGGAGGCAGGACCACACCCTCCTCCATGCCCTTGGTGTCGCGGATCTTCTGCACCACCTGGTGGATCATGTACATGATCCAGGTGCCGATGGGCTCGACGATGATCTGCGCTCCCTCGCGCACCAGGAAGCTGAACATGTTGAAGTTGCCGTCGCCCTCGGTGGTCTGGGCCCAGAACTCGCCGGTGATCTTGACGGTGGGCTTCACCTTGAGGCGGTCCACAGGGATGGAGTGGAAGCGGTCGCGCACGTGGTTGAGGGCCACGATGTACTCGTCGCTGTAGAGCTGGTTGAGGAACTTGCCCAGGTACTGGACGGTGCCCTTCATGGGGATCTTGCTGGCCATCTTGCCCAGCTTGCTCTCGATGGTCCAGGGAGACTTCTTCTTGAGCACCTCGTGCATGTAATCGATGCACTCGTCGAGCACGGCGTCGGTCTCGCCGGCGTTCAACTCGTAGGGGCGGACCTGGTGGGCCACTTCGTTGATGAGGTCGCCCATGTTGAGGGCGTTGAGCAGGTTGAGGAAGAAGTCGAGGTTCATCTCCAGGCCGGCCTCGGCGTCGGACTGGTCCAGTCCGCCGGACTGCTGGAAGAGCATGACCCGGAAGCCGTCGTAGCCGGCGTTACGCAGGGCCAGGCGGTACTCGGCCTCATACATCCCGAAGCGGCAGGGGCCGCAGGCGCCCGCGGTCAGGAAGATGTAGTTGTTGATGATGTCTTCCCGCTTCATCCCCGCCTCTTCCAGCTGCTGCAGGTACTGCACCAGGTTGCCGACGGTGAAGTAGGTGGGATTGCACTGGCCGTTGTTGCCGTACTCCTTGCCCAACTGGAAGGCCTTGACGTCGGGAGTGGGCACGACCTCGGTCTTGTAGCCCAAGCCTTCCAGGGCGCCGAGCACGAGTTTTTCGTGCTTCCAGGTCAGCCCGCCGAAGAGCAGGGTGGTGCGGTGGCGCTGCTCCTTGGTGAAGGGGCGCTCGATGGGCTTGTGGAAGTGGTGCACGGTCTTGTGCACGACCCCGGCTTCCTGCTCCAGGCGGGCGCGCTCTTCGGCCACGCGGGCGCGGATAGTCTCTTCCAGGGAGGTGATCTGCACCAGGTTGGGATTGGTGACCGGAGTCGTCGTCGTGCTCATACTCCACCTTCCGTCCCGCTGAGCGGGAACCATGAGATTGGGGCGTGACAGGGCCCCCACCGTGTCGCCCGACATTGTTTCCCGGATCGGGAGGGGCGGCTAAGTGTTTGCAGCGAATGGGGAAAAAGGGTGGTTTAAGTGTCCGTTCCCCCGACGGACGGGAGCCTGCCCTTTGCGGTCAACAACTTACGTCCCTACCCCACCGAAGGCGGAGGAGCGAGGGCCCGCTTCCCTTCTGGTATAGTGGGGCCGCCCCAAGGGCAACGTCTTCCTAGCAAGGAGTTCTGTATGGCCAAGAGCGTGAACAAGGTCATCCTCATCGGCAACCTGGGCAAGGACCCGGAGCTGAAGTACACGCCCAGCGGCACGCCGGTGGCGAAGTTCAGCCTCGCCACCAACGAGCGCTACAAGGACAAGAACGGGGAGTGGCAGGACCGCACCGAGTGGCACAACATCACCTGCTGGCAGCGGACGGCGGAGATCGCCGCCGAGTACCTGAAGAAGGGGCGCACGGTGTACATCGAAGGGCGGCTGCGCACCGATTCCTGGGAGGACAAGAACACCCACGAGAAGAAATACCGCACCGAGATCGTGTGCAACGACCTGGTGCTGCTGGGCGGACCCGGCGGGGGCGGAGGCGGCGAGGGTGGCGGCGGGCGCGGGCGCGGCGCCGAGCGCAACGAGATGGACCAGCGCGTCCCCGAGCCCGAGCCCCAGCCCCAGCCCTCGAAGGCGGAGATCACGGACGAGGACATTCCGTTCTAGACGTCAGACCTCGGACGTCAGACGGCAGTCACCGACAGTTTTCGTAGAAGACGTCGGACATGCCGGCGGGCTTGCAGGCGCCGGAGAGCAGGCGCTGGATGCGCGCGACCCGGTCGGCGTTCCGCTCGGGATGGCTGCGCACGTGGAACTCGTTGGGGCCGACCACCATCGCCACCAGCGCCAGGTATTCTTCGTCACTCAGTTGCGCAAAGGGCTTGTTGAAGTAGGCGCGGGCGGCGGCGTCAAAGCCGTGGATCTCCTTTCCCTGCCAGTTTCCCAGGTAAACCGAATTGAGATAGAGATGGAGCTGGTCCTGCTTCGAGACCTGGCGGTCGAAGACCAGGGCGATCAAGCTCTGCTTCCACTTGGCCAGGCCGGGGCGGAAGTGCGCGAAATAGAGCTGCTTGACCAGGGCCTGGGTGATGGTGGTGTAGCCGGCGCCGGGAGTGGTGAGATCGACGCCGTGGTGGGAGTAAAAGCCCGGGTCCTCGACGGCGAGCAGCATGTGCAGGCGCTCGGACGACAGGTCCCCGGGGCGCAGCGGTGTCCAGTACTGGCGGCGAGCCTGCTCCATGATTTGCGGGGTCTTCCGGGAAGCATCCGCGACAATCCACGCTGAATAAAGGGTCAACGTCAGAACGGGGGCCAGAACGGCCAGGATGAGGAACTTCTTGCGGCGAGACTTCGGCATGGGCTGGGCCCTCCGACTTGCGATGTCCGCCGCGATCGCCGCTCAGGGTACAGCACGGGGACGCCGGGCGGCAAGCGCGCTGGGCCGGTTGTTTATAATGCCGGCATGGACGAGCAAGAGTTCAGGCGACGGGCGGACGCGGCGCTGGAAGCGCTGAAGGCGGCGCTGATCGCGGCCGAGGAAGAGGCGGGCATCGAGGTCGAGGAGCAGGCGGGAGCGCTGCACATCAGCTTCGAAGAGCCGCCGGCCAAGTTCGTCATCTCGCCCAACTCCGCCGCGCGCCAGATCTGGATCTCGGCACTCTCTACCAGCTTCAAGCTGGACCCGGCGGAGGAAGGATTCGTGCTGGCGAAGACGGGCGAGAAGCTGAAGACGCTGGTGGCGCGGCTGATCGGCGAGCAGCTCGGTGGCGTCCCGGTGGAGCTCTAAGGTTTCAAAGTTTCAAGGTTTCAGAGTTTCAAGGTTAAGATTCCCGAATGGACGCACGGCGCCGGGTCAGGGTCACCTGTCTTGCTCTGTACTTGCTGGCGCAGACCCTCTTCGTCGTGCGCGTGGCCCAGCCCTCCAGCTATGTCTTCGATGAATTCCACTACGTCCCTGCCGCCAAGGCCTACCTCAGCCTGACCAACAACCGCAACTGGGAGCATCCGCCGCTGGGCAAGTACTTCATCGGGGCGGGCATTGCCCTGCTGGGGGACGAGGCCCTGGGCTGGCGCTTCTTCTCCACCGTCTTCGGCGCCCTGATCGTGGTGGGCATGTACCTGTGGGCGCTGGCCATCTTCCGCGAGCCGCGGCTGGCGGTGTGGGTGGCGCTGATCACCCTGGTGGACCAGTACCTCTACGTGATGGCGCGCATCGCCATGCTCGACGTGTTCATGGTGTGCTTCATGGTGTGGGGGCTGGCGGCGTTCTCGGCGGCCTGGGAGAGCGGGCGCGACGCGGCCAGCACGCGCCGCCTGCTGCGGTTCGCCGGGGCCATGTTCGGGCTGGCCACCGCCGTCAAATGGGAAGGGCTGGCGGCCTGGGGAAGCTGCTGGCTGCTGCTGGTGGGAGTGCGGGTGCTGCGGGGCACGGGAGCGGTCCCACAAACCCCGGTCCCCGCGGCGGCCGACGAGCCCTGGCACGCCGCCGACCTGTGGCAGCGGGTGGGCGGGCGCTATCTGGTGCTCGCCTTCGGCCTCCTCCCGCTGGCGCTCTATTGCGTCACCTTCCTTCCCTTCCTGGCATTGAAGTGGGGCCCGGACAACACCCTACTGGGCATCCTGAGGCTGCAGCGGGCGATCCTGCTCGGCCACCTGCACGTCTCCGGGGTGCACATCTACGAGAGCCCCTGGTACACCTGGGCGCTGGGGCTGCGGCCGCAGTGGTTCGCCTGGGCCACCGACCCCGACAATCCGGTGTACGTGCGCGCCATCCTGCTGCTGGGCAATCCCCTGGTGATGTGGGCGGGCTTCGCCGCCGCCTTCGTGAGCCTGTGGAACTGGGTCCGGCGGGGGACGCGCGACGCCTTGCTGGTGACCGCCTGGTACTGGGGACTCTACCTGGCCTGGGCGGTGGTGCCGCGGCCGCTCACCTTCTACCACTACTACTTCGCGGCGGCCATGGCCCTGGGCCTGAACCTGGCCTACGTCTTCCGGCGCTATGAGCGCGGGCGGCTCTTCCCCGTGGTCTGGGCGCGCTGGGTCTTCCTGGCGGCCGCGGCGGTGGTGTTCGTCATCTTCTTCCCGGTGCTGGCGGCGCTGCGCATGCCGGGAGGGTGGTTCCCGAAATAAGAAGGGCGCGCCGCAGCGCGCCCTGAGAACCGCCGCCCCGCGGAGTTACTGCGGGCGGGTCGTGCCCCCGTCCTCGATGGGCGTGGGCGGAGGGGTAGGCGAAGGCGGCAAGGTGCCATGGCTGCCGCCGCTGGTGGAGAGGCCGACGGCGAGGCCGATGCCGATCACGCCCAGGCCGATCAGGATGTTGCGCAACAGGTTGTTGTTCCCGGCGCTCTCCCCGGTGCCTCCCAGGATCACGTTCGTATCCAGAATGCTCTGCTGCTGCTGGTCCGGAGGCGTGGGCTTGGGCCCGCTGGTGCTGCCGTCGGAGTTGATGGTGAACGTCTGCCCGGCGTTGATGGTGACGACGGTGCCGTCGGCCAGGGTGAGGGTGACCGTGCCGCTGTAGACGTACAGGGTCACGCTGCCGTCAGGATTGACGACCAGACCGAAATCGGTGCCCACCACGCCGGCCACCGCCTTGGGGGTCTTGACCTGGAACTTGCCCCCGGGCTTGGTGATAGCGACCACGCGGCTGCGCAGCTTGCCGTAATCGAGTTCGAGCTGGGTCTGCTGGGAGGCGGCGTCGTGCTGCACCACCTTCATCTCGGTGTCGGAGCCCAGGCTGAGGATGGAGCCGTCGCGCAGGTTGACGCGCATGCGGCCGGACTTGTCGGTCTTCAACACGTCGTTCCAGTACAGGTCGTCTTTGACCCGGGCGGCCGACGCGTTGCGGAAACCGGCAGGAATCAGGGCGCTGATCTGGCCCGCTTCCTGGGTGGCTTTGGAGGACGAGGAGCCCCCCTGCGGCTGCGACAGGACCGGAAGGGGAACCATCAGGACGGCAAGCAGGACAGCCAATGCCCGGTAGGGCAAGCTGAACGACGCGGTGGCTTTCATAGGTAGCCTCAAAAAACCGCCAGCAATAGGATACCGCACAAGCTGCGAACGCGGTATTGTCGTCGCGGGAACCGCCCTAAGTCAAGGGTTTCTATGCCCCCAAGGCGGATGGGGGCCTCAGGCCCGGGGCGCCAGCCTCTGCTTGAGGTGGGCGGCGATCTGGCGGCCGTGGAAGCGCCCATTCTCGATGAAGATCTCATTGGTGCGCGAGCCCGCCACGATCACTCCCGCCACGTACAGCCCGGGGATGTTGGTCTCGAAGCTCTCGGGATCGCAGAGGGGGCGGTTCTCGCCGGGGGCGAGCTGGATGCCCAGGGCGCGCAGGAAGTCGAAGTCGGGGTGGTAGCCGGTGAGGGCGAAGACGAAGTCGTTCTTCAGGCGCAGCTCGCCCTCGGGGGTCTGCAGCAGGACGGTGTCGGGATGGATGGAGCGCACGCTGCTGCGGAAGCGGGCGGCGATCTCGCCGTTCTTGATGCGGTTCTCCAGGTCGGGGCGCACCCAGTACTTGATGTGCTCGTGCAGCCCGGGACCGCGGTGCACCAGGGTGACGCGGGCGCCGTGCCGCCACAGGTCGAGGGCGGCCTCGGCGGCGGAGTTCTTCCCGCCCACCACCAGCACGTCCATGCCGTAGAAGGGATGAGGCTCGCGATAGTAGTGGAAGACCTTGGGCAGCTCCTCCCCGGGCACGCCCAGCAGGTTGGGAAGATCGTAGTAGCCGGTGGCCACCACCAGCTTGCGGGCGCGGTAGGCGTGGTCCTGGCCGTGACGGTCGTGGGTGAGGACGCGGAAGTCGCCATCGTGGCCGCTGACCTGCTCCACCCGCTGGTAGAGGCGGGTGTCGAGACAGTAGCGCTCGGCCACCTTGCGGTAGTACTCGAGGGCCTCCTGGCGGGTGGGCTTCTGGTGGGCGCTGGCGAAGGGGATGTCGCCGATCTCCAGCAGCTCGGGGGTGGTGAAGAAGACCATGTCGGCGGGATAGCGGAAGATGGAGTTGACCAGGCAGCCTTTGTCCACCAGCACAGGGCGCAGGCCGGCCTTCTGCGCCTCGATGGCGCAGGCCAGGCCGGTGGGCCCGGCGCCGATGATGAGGAGGTCGAAGATGGGGTCGGCGGGCATGAGGACCTAGCCTTAGATTCAGGCTTCGCGCGCGCGGATGCAAGTAGCTGGTAGCTAGTAGCTAAGGAGGATGGGGCGTACAATTTTCTGTTGCCATCGAGTACGCATTCCCAGGAGAACGATATGGCAAGCACGGTGGAAGCGGCCAAGCAGACGCGGGTCGAGTCCGACAGCATGGGCACCATCGAAGTGCCGGCGAACGTGTACTGGGGAGCGCAGACGCAGCGCTCGCTGCTGCACTTCAACATCGGGCGCGACCGGATGCCGCCGGAGCTGATCCGCGCCTTCGGCATCCTCAAGAAGGCGTGCGCGCTGGTCAACCAGGACCTGGGCAAGCTCTCTGCCGACAAGGCCAAGCTCATCGTCGAGGCGGCCGACGAGGTCATCGCGGGCAAGCTCGACGACCAGTTCCCGCTCAGGATCTGGCAGACGGGCTCGGGCACGCAGACCAACATGAACGTGAATGAGGTCATCTCCAACCGCGCCATCGAGCTGGCCGGAGGCGTGCTGGGCTCGAAGAAGCCCATCCATCCCAACGACGACGTGAACCTGTCGCAGTCGTCGAACGACACTTTCCCCGCGGCCATGCACATCGCGGCGGCGGAGCGGGTGGAGCGGGCGCTGATCCCCGCCATCGAGAGCGTGCGCCAAGCCATCGCCGCCAAGGCCAAGGAGTTCGACGGCATCGTCAAGATCGGCCGCACCCACCTGCAGGACGCGGTGCCGCTCACCCTGGGACAGGAGTTCGGAGGCTGGGCCGCGCTGCTGGAGCGCGACCTCGCGCGGCTGAAGCAGGCGCTGACGGGCCTGTACGACCTGGCCATCGGCGGGACGGCCGTGGGCACCGGGCTGAACGCGCATCCGGAATTCGCGGAGCGGGCCGCGAAGAAGATCGCGGAACTGACCGGGCTCCCCTTCCGCTCGCATCCCAACAAGTTCGCGGCGCTCTCGGCGCACGACGAGATCGTCTTCGCGCAGGGGGCGCTGGCCACGCTGGCAGCCTCGCTGATGAAGATCTCCAACGACATCCGCTGGCTGGCCTCGGGGCCGCGCTGCGGGCTGGGCGAACTGGCCATCCCCGAGAACGAGCCCGGCTCCTCCATCATGCCGGGCAAGGTCAACCCCACCCAGTGCGAGGCCATGACCATGGTGTGCGTGCAGGTGCAGGGCGCCACCGCGGCGGTGGGCTTCGCCGGCTCCCAGGGCAACTTCGAGCTCAACGTCTTCAAGCCGGTGATGATCTACAACTTCCTGCACTCGGTGACGCTGCTCAGCGACGCCTGCCACGGCTACGTGGAGTACATGCTGAAGGGCATCGAGGTGGACCGCGCCAAGGTGGAGTGGTACGTGAAGAACTCGCTCATGCTGGTGACCGCGCTGACTCCCAAGATCGGCTACGACAAGGCAGCCAAGGTGGCGCACACCGCGCACGTGGAGCACTCCAGCCTGCGCGAGGCGGCGCTCAAGCTGGGGTACCTCACCGGAGAAGAGTTTGACGCGATCGTGAAGCCGGAGAGGATGACCAAGCCGTAACTCAGTTTCTAGTTTCTCGTTTCTAGTTTCTAGTTTCGAGAAGAGCGCGCCCGGTCGGGCGCGCTTTTTATTGCTCCGGCACCAGGGCCAGGGTAATGGTGGCCTTGGCCACCAGCTTCTCGCCGGAGGGAGCCGCGGCGAAGATCTCCGACTCGGCCACGGCCAGCATCTTCCCCGCGCGCAGCACGTGACTCCAGCAGCGCAGCCCATCGCCCACCGCCGGGCGCAGAAAATTGATCTTGAACTCGACCGTGAGCACTTCCTGGTCCAGCCCCACGGCGCCGCGGGCGGCGCAGCCTCCGGTGTGGTCGGCCATGGTAGCGAGGACCCCGGCATGGACGAGGCCGTGCTGCTGGAGGTGGCGCGCGGCCAACTGCAGCCGCGTCTCGCAGCCGTCCTCCTGCACGCGGGTCAGCTCGATCCCCAGGTCGCGGACGAAGTTGGCGTTATCAAAGATCTTGCGGACTTTCGCGGTGCGCAGCGGATCCATGGCTAGCTGATGCCGCGAGCAGACTCCGGATGCAAATCTTCGCGCCGCGATGGGTTCGCCGAATCGTCATCCGGCACACCGCTATTGCTTCTTGGCGGGCTCCCAGAGCTCGATGCGGTTGCCCTCGGGGTCGAGGATCCAGGCGAAGCGCCCGTAGTCGTAGTCCTCGCGGCCCAGGACCTGGATGCCCTCGGCACGCAGGGCCGTCACCAACGCGTCCAGGTCCTCCACCCGGTAGTTGAGCATGAAGGCGGCCTGGCTGGGCTCGAAGTACTTGGTGTCCCGGGGAAAGAGCGACCAGAGGGTCATGCCTTCCTTGCCGCCCTCCTCCTCGCGCCAGGGAAAGACCACGGCCTGGGTCTGCTGGTTGCGCTTCAGGCCCAGGTGCTTCTCGTACCAGGCGTAGAGCTGCTCCGGGTTGTCGGACTTGAAGAAGATGCCGCCGATGCCGGTGACGCGCTTCATGAGAGACAGTTTCTAGTTTCTCGTTTCTAGTTGCAAGTCGTTCCTGCGCTACTGCTCGGCGGCGACCTGGAACTGCTCGATCTTGCCGCCGTCGGGAAGGTCGCGCAAGGTGATGCGCACGCTCTTGGACTGGAACTTCACCAGGTAGGCGCGGAAGCCCATGCCGCC
>DASPRL010000001.1 GCA_035624475.1 Terriglobales bacterium | reverse complement strand
CGGAAGCGATAGCCTGAAGAGCAGTTTCTAGTTTCTCGTTTCTAGTTTCTAGAGAAGAAACCCCAAGTCTTCAACTAGAAACGAGAAACTAGGAACTAGAAACTCGCCTCCATGCCCATTGCCTTTCTCACGATCGAGCTCCGCCTCGAAGCTGCACATTCGCTCAAAGACAAAAGGCAGGTCCTGCGCAGCCTGAAGGATCGGCTGCGCGCGGGGTACAACGTTTCCGTCTCCGAATTGGATTCCACCGACCTGTGGCAGCGGGCCACCGTGGGCGTGGTTTCCATCTCCGGCTCGCGCGATTATCTGGAAGGCCTGATGCAGAAGGTGGAGCGCGAAGCCGCCCGCATCGCCAACAACCACGGCGCGGAAGTGGTGGATGCGTTCGTGGACTACCTCTGAAGGTCTCAAGGTTTCAGAGTTTCAAGGTTTCAAAGTCCTGCGAGGCCGCAACCTTCCATTCTGTTATCCTGAAGAGTTTATTCGCGAGTTTTGACCATGCCGGAGCAGCGGGGGGCGCAACATCATCGGGAGCGGATGGCGGACGCCATCCGCGACGAGCTTGTCGCCATCCTGGAGGGCGAGTTGGGCGACCCGCGCATCGGGCTGGCCACGGTGAGCGGCGTGCGCCTGGACCCGGACGGCAAGAGCGCGCACGTGCTGGTGGCCGTCGCCGGGGACGAGAAGGATGCCGAGCGCACGCTCCAGGGCCTGGAGGCGGCGCGCGGCTTCATCCGCCACGAGATCGCGGAGCGCCTGCGCCTGCGCCGCGCTCCCGAGCTGTTCTTCCAACTGGACAGGTCGCAAGAGTACGACGACAGGATCGGCGACCTCCTGAAGCGCTTACACAAGAACGAAAAGTAATCTCCCCATTGCGGGGCGAAAGGGATTAGTCTAGCCAGTGGCCAACGTCGGCATCACCGAGGTCCTCGCCAGCATCCGGCAGCGCGACCACTTCGTGCTGACCTCGCACGCGCGTCCCGACGGCGACGCCGTGGGTTCGGTGCTGGCTTGCTGCCAGGTGCTGCGCGCCCTGGGCAAGGACGCGGAGGTGGTGCTCTCCGACGGCGTCCCGGTCATCTATCGCCCCTTGCCCTTCGCCGACACGGTGGTGCAGGCCTCGGCGGTGAACGGCCGCTACGACGCCGCCATCCTGCTGGAGTGCGACAGCGTGGCCCGCACCCGCCTGCAGGGTCTGGAGGGGCGTTTCCTCATCAGCATCGACCACCACCAGAGCGCCAAGCCCTTCGCCAACGTCAACTGGATCGACCCGCGGGCCTGCGCCACCGCCGAGATGGTCTTCCGCCTGGCCCGCGCCGCCCGCGTGAAGGTCACGCCCGAGATGGCCACCTGCCTCTATACCGGGCTTCTCACCGACACCGGCTCGTTCTGCTATCCCGGGACCAGCGCCGCCACCTTCGAGCTGGCGCGCGAACTGGTGGAATGCGGCGCCGACCCGGTGAGCATCGCCCAGAACGTCTACTTCTCGCGCCCCACCTCCAAGGTGCGGCTGCTGGGAGCGGCGCTCTCCAACCTGCACCGCGAGGGGGCGCTGGCCTGGATGTACGTCAGCCGTGAGGAGGTGGAGCGCGCGGGCGCGCTCGACGAGGACGCCGAGGGCCTGGTGAACTACGCCCTGAGCATCGCCGGGGTGGAGGTGGCGGTGTTCTTCCGCGAACTGGCCGACCATCACTTCCGGGTGAGCCTGCGCAGCAAGGGCGCGGTGGACGTGGCCGGGATCGCCGAGAGCTTCGGCGGCGGCGGGCACTGCTGCGCCAGCGGCTGCTGCATCGCGGGCCCGCTCTCGCTGGCGGCGGAGCGGGTGCTGGCGCAGGCGCGCCTGCGCTGCCAGCCCGGCCCGCCCCACTCCTGATCCCATGCACATCTCCTTGGCAACCCAAGTGGTATCGCTGGCGGGCGCGCTGCTGATCCTGTGCGCCTACGTCGGGCACCAGCTGCGCTGGCTGGACGCCCGCCGACCCTTCTACAACCTCGCCAACCTGGTGGGCGCCGCCATCCTGGCCTGGATCGCGCTGCGCCCGCTGCAGGTGGGCTTCGCTATCATGGAAGTGACCTGGACGGTCATCAGCGTGATGGGAGTGGTGCGCGCGCTGCGCTCCCGCGGGACCGCGGCGGCGCGCTGACGGGCGCGGCCCGCCGCTCTCCAGCCCATGAACAACCGCCGACAACTCGTGGAAGTGCTGACGGTGGCGGCCTTCGTCGCCTTCCTCTTCTACTTCGGGCTGGGGGCCTTCGGGCTGCTGGGCGCCGACGAGCCCCGCTACGCCCAGGTGGCGCGCGAGATGCTGGCGCGCCACGACTGGATCACTCCCTACCTCTACGGCAAGCCCTGGCTGGAGAAGCCCGCGCTCTACTACTGGCGGGCCATGTTCGCCATGGAGACCTTCGGAGTGCACGACTGGACGGCGCGGCTGCCCTCGGCCACCTTCGCCACCGCCATGATCGCCATCGTGTACTACCACATGCGGCGCTTCCGGCCGGGAGCGCAGTTGGACGCGGCCCTGATGACCGCCTCCTGCGCCGCCATCGTGGGCTTCGCGCGCGCCGCCTCCACCGACATGCAGCTGGCCGCGCCCTTCGCCATCGGCATGCTGGGCTGGTACGCCTGGCAGGAAACCGGCAGCAAGGTCTGGCTCTTCGATTTCTACTTCTTCATCGGCATCGGGACGCTGGCCAAGGGACCGGTGGCGCCCGGGCTGGCGGTGCTGATCGTCGCGGCCTACGCCCTGCTGCATCGTGACTGGCGCATGATCTGGCGCACGGCCTGGTGGCCGGGGATCGCCTTGTACTGCGCCGTCATCCTGCCCTGGTACATCTCGGTGCAGATCCGCAATCCGAACTTCCTGCGCGTCTTCTTCCTGCAGCACAACCTGGAGCGCTTTGCCAGCGACCTGTTCCACCACCGCCAGCCCTTCTGGTATTACCTGCCCATCCTGGCGCTGGCGCTGCTGCCCTGGACCACCATGGTGGTGGCGGCCATCACCGACGCGGTGCGCCACCGCATCTGGCGCTACCCCAATCCCCGCTCCGAGGACGGCTTCCCGCTGTTCCTCATCCTGTGGGGCGTGATCCCGGTGGTCTTCTTCTCCTTCTCGCAGTCCAAGCTGCCGGGGTACATCCTGCCGGCGGTGCCGCCCTGGACCATCCTGGCGGCCGACTACCTGCGGCGGGAGCGCGAGGCTGACGAGTCCCCGCCGGTGGCGTTCCTGGTGGCGCACGCGCTGCTGGCGGCCATGTTCATGGGCGGGGTCATGCTGGCGCCCTACATCGCGCTGCGCGAGACCCGCATCCCGGCGGCGCCCCTGGCGGTGGCCATCGCGCTGGCGGTCATCACCTTCCTGGGGATCTTCCTCACCATCCGGCGGCGAGGGCTGGCGGTGCTGCGCTTCGTGACCCTGGTGCCGGTGATCGTGGGAGTGGCCTTCCTGCTGCGGGTGGCGGCGCCGCGGCTGGACGCGGCGCTTTCCTCCCGGCCGCTGGCCGGGCAGCTGGCGACCCTGGACGCGGGCAAGTCGCCGGTCGCGGTCTTCCGCGCCTCGCGCAACGTGGAGTACGGTCTGGCCTTCTACCGCAACCACGAGGTCTACCGCTACGAGCGCGACGAGATCCCGGCGGAGGGGCACATCGTGGTCGCGCCCGAGGGCAGCATCGACGCCATCCGCGAGCAAGTGCCGGGGCGGCGGGTGAGCTTCATCGGCAACTTCGCCCCCCAGCACCTGGACCTCTACTGGGTCTTCCCGCCCGGCGCCGAGAGCATGCACAAGTGATTTTCCGGGTTCTTGCTCAAGCGGGTGAGGGCCCGGAGCGCGCGATTGAAACCTTCGGAAAGCCGCACTAGACTGGGGTTTTGGCAGGGACCCGTCCGGGAGCCCCGAGTCCGGCGCCCCCTCACCGCATGGCCAGCGTAGAGATCCTCGACCTCCGGCACTTTTCCTCCGCCGACCTGCGCCCGCTGCTGGAAGTGGAGTCGCAGGTGTGGGCGCGGCTGCTGTGCTGGGACTATCGCGGCTCCGCCGAGATGATCCTGCGCTACGTGGACGCCAAGATCCTGCCCGGCTACGCCGCGGTGGAGAACGGCCACATCAAGGGCTACGCCTTCTTCGTCTACGAGGGCAGCAAAGGCGTGATCGGGGACCTGTTCGTGGGCAACGGGCGCCGCGGCAATGGCGGCAACGGCCACAACGGAGGCAAGGGCCAGAACGGGCACGCGGAGCTGGAGCACCAGTTGCTCACCCACGTGATCGCCACCCTGCAGCAATCCCCCGGCATCCACCGCATCGAGGCGCAGTTGCTGGTGCATCCCGCGGGCCAGGTCTCGCGGCCCTTCCTCGATGAAGGCTTCCGCCGCTACGCGCGGCTGTTCATGGTGCTGCCGCTGGGCGGGCCGGAGGGCTTCGGCGCGGGGCCCGCTCCCGAGGAGATCGAGATCCGGCCTTGGTCGGAGGAGAGCTTCCAGGCGGCGGCGACGGTCATCACCGCCGCCTACTACGGGCACGTGGACGGCGAGATCAACGACCAGTACCGCAGCGTGAGCGGCTCGCTGCGCTTCCTCAACAACATCGTGCGCTTTCCGGGGTGCGGCGTCTTCGACCCCGAGGCCTCGTTCGTGGCCCGCCACCGGCCCTCGCGCACCCTGGTGGGGCTGATCCTGTGCTCGCGAGTGAAGGACGACGTGGGCCACGTCACCCAGGTGTGCGTGCTCCCCGAGTATCGCGGCCAGGGACTGGGGCAGCATCTGATCGCCGCCTCCGCCCAGGACCTGCGCCGGCGCAAGTTCGACTCTCTCTCCCTCACCGTCACCGAGGCCAACGGGCGCGCCGTCGCGCTCTACCAAAGGCTGGGATTCGAGGTGAAGCGGATCTTTGATGCGTTTGTGTGGGAAGGATAAGAAATTGAGTAATTGAGTAATCGGGTAATTGAGTAATTGGCAGAAAGCCGATCCTCAATTACCCAATTACCCGATTCCATAATTACTCAATGTCTGAGCAGCCACATCAGCCAGCCCCCCGCCAGGGTCCCCAGCAGAAAGAGCAGGAAGCAGTAGGCGCCGTAGCGCAGCATGGCGCGCGGCGTGTTGCGCTGGGTGATGCCGAAGACGATGGAGGCGAAGAGCGCGAAGATCACGACCGCGCTGAAGTGGGAGAGCTGCAGGGTCATGGCTTCTTCCCCACGGCGATGTGGTAGGCGTCGACCGCGCTGATGATGTTGAGCAGCCCGGCCACGATGATGAAGGTGGTGCCGTAGGCGGCGGTGGCCAGGCTGATGGCGCCCTTGCCCCAGTCCATCATGCGGGTCAGCAGGTAGAGGCCGCCGGCGCCCACGTCGCCCAGGAAGCCCAGGATGTCGAGCAGGTCGCCGGTGTTGAAGGCGTAGACCCGGCCCTCCATGGCCAGCCCCAGGAAGAACATGGTGAAGACGGAAACCAGCAGCAGCGCGCCCCGTCCCCAGCGGCGCAGCAGCAGGTGTCCGGCGCCGGGCACGAACCATCCCACCAGCAGCGCCGCCACCGCCTTGGGCGTGGGCGGAGTCGCCGGCTCGGGCTGCTCTTCGGGTTCCGCGTTCTTGGGCTGTGGCTTGGCCATCTAGATGATCACGATCTCCTGCTGGATCTTCCCGGTGACCTCGGCCTTGCCCGGGCGCACCAGCACGTTGACCTCGCTGCGCACCCCGAACTCGGGCAGGTAGATGCCGGGCTCGATGGAGAAGCAGGAGTTGGGCAGCACCTGGCGCTCGTCGTGGATCTCCAGGTTATCCATGTTGGCGCCGTTGCCGTGCACGCTGGTGGCGATGGAATGCCCGGTGCGGTGCACGAAATACTGGCCGTAGCCGGCGCGCTCGATGACCCCGCGGGTGGCGTCGTCCACCTCCCAGCCGCACAGCCGCTTGCCCGCGGCGATGGTGTCGACCACCTTCTTCACCCCGGCGTCGCGGGCGTCGCGCACGATCTGGAAGATCTCCTGGTGGCGGGCGGAAGGGCTGGGGCCCACGAAGCCCATCCAGGTGATGTCGTAGTAGACGGCGGCGGGCTTGTCCTGCTTGGCCCAGACGTCGAGCAGCACCAGGTCGCCCTCGCGGATGGGGGCGGAGCGCTCAGCCGAGGGCCCGTAGTGCGGGTTGGCGGCGTTGGCGTTCACCGCCACGATGGGCGGGTCGTCCTCGTCGGTCAGGCCTTCGCGCCCGAAGGCCTCGTGGATCCACTGCTGCATCTGGAACTCGTGGGTGCCGCCGTTGCGAACCTTCCGCCCGATCTCCTGGAAGGCGGCGGCGGTGATACGGTCGATGGCGTCGCGGGCGGCGAAGTGCGTCTGGATCTGCTCTTCCGACCAGGTGGCCTCGAAGCGCGCCACCAGGTCGCCGGAGCTGACCACGGTCTTGCCCAAGCCGCGCAGCACCTCCACCGTGCCCGCGTCCACCAGCCCCACGTAGAAGACCAGGTTGTTGGGCGAGTACTGCATGGCCACGGTCTGGTAGGGGGCCAGCATCTGCTTCAGGTTCTCGGCCAGTTCCTGCCAGGCGGAGTACTGGCGCTTGCTGCCGGGCAGGGAGTCCAGGTGCCCGGCCTCGATGCGGTGCACCAGCTTCTGCGGCTCGCCCTGGGCGGGGATGAGGTAGTACCAGCGGCGGGTGACGAACAGGCTCTCCGGCAGCCCCAGCACGTGGTAGGCGATGGGATCGCGGTGGTGGTGGTCGTAGAAGAGCCAGGCGTCGAACTTGTGCTCGCGCAGGGCTGCTTGGATGGCGGCCAGGTCCATGGGCAAACCTCTATTTAACCACAGAGGGCGCGAACCGTGTACCGTCGTGTCCTTGGTGATACCTTGGTGCCCTTTGTGGTGACGCTTTTCGTGTCTGCGGAGAAAAAGCTCAACCACAAAGGACACGAAGGGAACACGAAGGACACAGGGAGTCAGCGCGTGGCGAGGACCTTGCGGCGCGTGGCCGCGGGCAGAGTCTCGCAGGCCGTGCGCAGGACCAGCCGCGAGGCGCGGCTGCGGATCTTCATGAGGAAGGGAACGGTGCGGCGGGGGTCGGCCTTGGCGGCCTCGCGCAGCAGCCATCCCAGGCCCTTCTCCACCATGTCGTCGCGGTCGGCGAGCAGGCGCGCGGCCACCCGTTGCATCTCGGGGAAGAAGCGGCGCTGGCGGACGCCGCGGATCAGGGCCACGCAGGCGGCGCGGCGCCGCCAGCGGTTCTTCGAGCCGGCCCAAGTCAGCACGCGCCGGGCGCGGCGCGGCTCGGCGGCCACCGTCGGGCCCAGCAGATTGTGGACGAGGGCGTCGTGCTCGTCCCAGTGCCGAACCCGGTCGAGCCAGCCCTCGAACAGCCGGAAGGCTTTCTCATCCAGGCGGGCCGCGTCCTTCTCCAGCAGCATGACCGCCATGTGCTTCTCTTCGTGGATGCGGCCGCCGAAGAGCCGGTCGGCGACTGCCAGCAGGAAGTCTTCGCCCATCTCCCGCCGCAGCACCCGCCGGATGCGCCCGGCGACGTGCCGCAGTTCCGCCGTGCGCCAGCCGCGCGCCTGGATGGTCTCCTTGAAGAAGCGCTGGGCGGAGGCGGCGAAGGGCGCCGAGCCGCCGCGATCGATGACGTGGCGGACATGGCGCGCGACCTGGACCGGGCTGGCAGGCTGCTTGCGGTGCATAAGGACAGCTACTAGCTGCTGGCTACGGAACTCCCGGCGTCGTCCCCGGCAACGGGCGCGGGCGCAGCAGGCGGTCGTAGGCGAAGAGCACCACGGCGGTGATCAGGCCCACGGCGACGATGGCGTACCAGGCGTGAGCGGGCTGGTGCCGCACTTCGCCGTACACGTGAAACATCCGTCCGCCGAACCAGCCCCCGATCAGCGAGCCGATGCCGATGGGCAGGAAGGCAAAGCCCATGTAGGTGCCCTGCTGGCCCTCGGGCGCCAGCCGCGAGATGTACTCGTAGTAGCGCGGCGACTGGATGATCTCGCCCAGCGCCAGCACGAAGAGTGCGAGCACGGCGGCCCACAGGGTCGGCCGCCAGGCCAGGACCAGCCAGGAGAGCGAGGTGATCACCGTGCCCAGGATCACTGCCTGGAAGGCGGGGATCTTGCGGGTCAGGTAGTTCACCAGCAAGGTCAAGCAGATGACGGCCAGCCCGTCGGTGATGAGGATGAGCTCGACCGGGGCCTTGGGATCGATGTAGGCGGTGATGTACCCGGGCAGGCTGATGTACTGCTGCCAGAAGACCACCCAGTAGCCGGTGAAGAGCACCAGGAACCACATGAAGCGGCTGATGCCGGCCAGCACCGCGAGCAGCATCCCCAGCCAGAGCCACCAGGGAACGGCGAAGCCCGGCCGCAGGGCCATGGCGATGCCAAGGCCGATGGCGATGGCCACCACCGGCAGGACCAGCCATGCCTTGCCCACGACGACGCAGAAGTTGTGCCACACCTGGCCGATGGACGGCGGAGGCGCGTCGCCTGCCTTGCGCGGCTCGCGGAAGAAGAACAGGACCACGAAGAACATCGCGAAGACGCTGAGCGCGGCCACGCGGTACACGTTCTCCACCCCCAGCTTGCGGTGCGCCCAGAACGCGACCAGCGGCCCGAAGAAGCCGCCGATGTTCACCATGGTGTAGTAGATGGAGTAGCCCAGGGAGCGCACGTTCTCCTTGGAGGCGCGCGCCGTCGTCCCCACCACGCAGGGCTTCACCAGGGAGACACCCAGGGCGGGCAGGATGAGGATGCAGCCCACGAACAGGCCCAGGGGCACGGCATTGCGCACCGGCGCCAGCCACGCCGCCCCGATGGAGCCGATCAGAAAATAGGCGGTGGCCAGGATGAGATAGGCCAGGGAAAGCGCGCGGCGGAAGCCCAGGCGGTCGGCGGCGGCCCCGCCGAAGATGGCCAGAAACCACACCGCGCTGCCGAAAAGGCCGGTGAGCGTCCCCGTGTCCTGGGTCGAGAAATTCAGTTTCCCCTGGATGTAGAGAGCCAGCGAGGCGAAGGCGCCGTAGTAGGAGAGGCGCTCGAAGATCTCGGTGAGGTTGGCGACCCAGAAGGGCCGCTCGAAGCCGGTGCGGACGTCCTGCAGACGCTCAGCAAAGCTCACGCGGCTCTCCTGCGAACCAGAATCAAAGGCTCACCACGAAGGGCACAAAGGTACCACGAAGGCCACGAAGGGATCGGGTCATTGAGTCACTTTGCCAAAAAGCCGCTCCGCCACCTTCGCGGCGCTCAAGCCGCGCACGCGGACGACCTTGTTCCGGCTGGAATGGCCGGCGGCTATGGTAACGGAGGCGCGCGGCACTTGCAAAAGCTCCGCCAGGAATTCCACCAGCGCCTCATTGGCCCTGCCCTCGGCGGGCGGCGCGGTCAGCGCGACCTTGAGCGCCTCGCCCACTTCGCCGGTGACCGCGTCCTTCCGCGCGCGGGGATGCACCTTAACACTGAAAGTGGCGCCGGCGGTGGTGTCGCGAATCGGGATCAAGAGCACACCACGAAGGACACAAAGGGCACACGAAGGACACAAAGGAACGAAGGCCCTTCGTGATCCTTCGTGTCCTTCGTGGTCGTCATTTTCCTGGTCTTTCCCCGAAGATGGCGGTGCCCACTCGCACGCAGGTCGAGCCCTCCTCGATGGCGACCTCGAAGTCGTGGGACATCCCCATGGAAAGCACATCCAGCGCGACGCCGGGCAGCTTGCGCGCGGCCAGCTCAACGCGCAAAGCGCCGAGCTGGCGGAAGAAGGGGCGCGCGCTCTGGGGGTCCTCGGTGAAGGGCGGGATGCACATCAGCCCGCGGATCTGGAGATGCGCCAGCCGCGGCGCAGCCGCCAGGATGGCTTCCAGTTCCGGCGAGGGTGCGGCCAGGCCGCTCTTGGCGGCCTCGCCGCCCACGTTGATCTCAAGCAGCACCGGCAGGCGCTTGCCCAGCTTCTCGGCGGCGGCGTCCAGCTTCTCGGCCAGGTGCAGCGAATCCACCGAATCCACCCCCGCGAAAAGCTCTGCCGCCTTGGCGGCCTTGTTGGACTGCAGGTGGCCGATCATGTGCCAGGCGGCGCTGGGGAGCGCCGCGAGTTCGCCGGCTTTGCCGGCGAACTCCTGCACCCGGTTCTCGCCGAAGAGGCGCAGGCCGGCGGCGTAGGCCTCGCGGATGCGGTCGGGCTCGACCGTCTTGGTCACCGCCATCAGGGTGACGTCCTCGGGACGCCTCCCGGTGCGCCGCGCCGCCTGCGCCATGCGCTCGCGCACCTGCGCGACATTGAGAGCAATATCAACCACAGAGAGAAAACCTACCACAGAGACACAGAGGCACAGAGGGAAGCTGAAGAAAAAGCCAACCACGAAGGGCACGAAGGCACACAAAAGAGAAAAGGCACGGAAACCCGGATTCTCTCCGTGTCGCTGTGCCTCTGTGGTGAACCGGCTTCAGATCCTTCGCTGCGCTCAGGATGACCGCGCCTGGCTCCCGCTCGGCTCGCCTTGCGGCTCACCTCGCTCACGCCATGCGAGCGCGGTCACATGATGGCGGTCGGCGGGGCCGGGTCCTCCGGGCGCCCCGCGCTGGCCAGGGGCAGCTTGATGAGCACCACCACCAGCACGGCCAGCCCGATCAGGCCGGAGATCCAGTTGTTCCCCAGCGAAAGCTGGAAGAGGGTGCCGGGCCCGCCGCGCGCCAACTGGTGCGCGATGATGGCGGCGATCACGATGCCGCACAGCGCCTCGCCCGCGATCAGACCGGAGGCGGTGAGCACGCCGGCGTTGTCCACGCGCGCCTTCTGGGCCTCGTTGAAGCCGCGGCGGTCGCGCAGCTTGTCGGTCACCCAGCGGATCACCCCGCCCACGAAGATGGCGAAGGTGGTCTCCAGCGGCAGGTACATGCCCACGGAGAACAGCATGGGGCTCTTCACCTGCACCATCACCATGGCCAGGCCCATGAGGATGCCCACCACCACCAGGGGCCAGGGCATGTTGCCGCCCACGATGCCCTGCGCCAGCATGGCCATCAGGCCGGCCTGGGGTGCGGAGAGCGCAGGGCTGCCGAAGTGATAGGCCTTGTCCAGGATGGCCAGGGGAAAGAACAGCACCAGCGAGGCCACCACGATGCCGAAGATGTCGCCGATCTGCATCTTGGAGGGCGTGCCCCCCAGGATGTGGCCGACTTTCAGGTCTTGAAGCATCTCGCCCGCCACGGCGGAGGAGACGCAGACCACCGCGGCCACCCCCAGCACCGCGGCCACGCCGCCCACTCCGGTCACGCCCAGCACCACCAGCAGCAGCGCCGCTACCACCAGGGTGCACAGGGTCAGGCCGGAGACCGGGTTGTTGGAGGAGCCGATCATGCCCACCAGGTTGCCGGAGACGGCGGCGAAGAAGAATCCGAGCACGATCATCACCAGGGCGGCGACCCCGGCCCCGGCGATCACCTTGGAAGCCGTCAAGGTGCCGGCGCCCGCGATGAAGAAATAGTAGAGAGCGAACATGGCTATCAGCACCGCCCCCACGCCCAGGAAGACCACCTTGGCGTTGAGGTCGCGCTCGGTGCGGTCGGTGGCGGCGTGAGCGGCCGCCGACTTCTTCAGGTCGGAGACGGCGCGCTTCATGCCCGCCAGGAGCTGCGCGCGCATGCGGAAGAGCGTGAAAGTGGCGCCCACCAGCATGCCGCCCACCGCGATGGGACGCACGATGGAGTACCAGACGCCCCCCGCCATCGCCGCCCAGTCCAGGGTGGTGCCCTTGGGCGCGCTGGCCTGCAGGCTGGGCCCCAGGAAATAGACCAGGAGCGGGACCAGCAGGCCCCAGGCGATCACGCCGCCGGCGAAGTTGAGCGCCGCCAGGCGCGGCCCGATGATGTAGCCCACGCCCAGGTAGGCCGGGCTGATGGCCGGCGAGTTGAAGACCGACATGCCGCCCGTGGCCACGGTGGGAGCGCTGGCGCCGCGCCCGATCTTCAGCCCGCTCAACATGGCGGGGATGCGCACGGTGACGCTGCGGATGTACCAGAACAGGTTGATCTGCGAGAGGAAGTACATCACCGCCCCGAAGCCCATGTTGGCGAAGAGGATCTTGGCGGCCGTGCTGCCCTGCTGTCCGGCCTTATGGATCTGCGAGGCCGCCACCGATTCCGGGAAGGGCAGTTCGGGGTCCTCCACCATCACCCGGCGCAGCAGGGTGACGAAGAGGATGCCCAGGGTGCCGCCGATCACCATCAGCGCCACCGACTCCCAGTAGCGCTCCGGGCCCAGCCCGGGCCACAGCCCCGCCAGCACGAAGGCCGGGATGGTGAACACCGCTCCCGCCGCCACCGACTCGCCGATGGAGCCTACGGTGCGGGCGATGTTCTCCTCCAGGATGGAGCCCTTCATCAGCCGCAGCACCGCCATGGCGATCACCGCCGCGGGATAGGTGGCGGCGATGGTCATGCCCGCCTTCAGGCCCAGGTAGGCGTTGGCCGCGCCCAGGACGCCGGTCATCAGCATGCCCAAGAAGACGGCGCGGAAGGTGAACTCCTTCATCTCCATGGTGGGAGGAACGAAGGGGACGTGTTTCTTGGGAGGAGCAGCGGACGCAGCACTCATGAAGGCAGCCTCGCTAGGGAGAGAATGACTTCCGCTTCCAAGGAGCCCCGGCAGGGTAGCACGCTGGGGCGGCGGTTTCCAAGCGCAGCGGCGAAAAGTCCACCACCAAGGACACAAAGGGAAACACCAAGGACACCGAGGATTCACGCAGACCGGCCGACGATTGCGCCGCCCCTTCTCCGCCCGGTATACTGAAATGCCAATCCCCCTGCACACGGCAGCCCGGGCCGCAAAGGAGCAGGGGTGTGGGAGGGTCGTCTTCAGTTCGGGTGACCTAAGTCGGTTGCGGAAGCAGAACCCGGGGAGGTTCTGGGTCTTCGCGGCGCTGCGGGAGGCGGCGGAGAGCCTGTTCGCCACCCTGTTCCCGTCGGATTGCCGTCTGTGCGGCGCTCCCCTGAGCGAGATCTCGCGGCTGCCCGTCTGCCGCGCCTGCCTGGAGTCGGTGGAGCCGGTGGATTCCGCCACCTGCTGGGTGTGCGGCGAGCGCCTCTTCGGCCCGCATCCCGTGGGCGAAGACGGCCGGCTGCGCTGCGGCGTCTGCCAGCGCTTTGAGGCGCCCTTCGTCCGGGCGCGCGCCTACGGCGCCTATGACGGCCGCCTGCGCGAGCTGATCCACCTGCTCAAGTACGAGCAGGTGCGTCCGGCGGCGGAGGTCCTGGGCGGGCTGCTGGCGCAGGTGCTGACGGAGCTGCTGGCGGAGATGGGCGCGGAGCCGGCGCTGCTGCTGCCGGTCCCGCTGCACGCGGGCAAGCGACGCCAGCGCGGCTTCAACCAGGCGGAATTGCTGGCGCGCGCCGCGTTGCGCTCGCTGGAGCGGGAAGCCGCCGGCGCGGGGCGGCTGCGCCTGAGCACCGATGTGCTGGAGCGGCGGCGCGCGACCGAGTCGCAGACCGGATTGACGCGCCACCAGCGCCGCGAGAACATCCGCGGCGCCTTCCGCGTGCTGCGCCCGGAGGAGATCGCCGCCCGCACCGTGGTCCTGGTGGACGACGTCTTCACCACCGGCACCACCGTGGGCGAGTGCGCGCGTCTGCTGCGGCGTAGCGGGGCCAGTCGCGTCTACGTCGCCACCGTCGCCCGCGTGCTCAAGGCGGAAGCGGGGCGGGTGGAACGGACGGAGCCGAGGGAGTCCCTGGCGCACGCTGCCGGGGCATGAGCGGAGAGAGATGTCGGGACAGGAACACAATCCGGGACCCAGCCTGCGACACCACGGAGCGGGGCCGCACCGCGGCAACGGCCAGGGTGTGCTCGCGCCGGCCGCGCCGGGCAACGGCCACGGCTTCCAGCCCATGCACGCGCCCGTGCTGGTGCTGAACGCCAGCTACGAGCCCATCAACATCTGTGCCGCGCGCCGCGCCATCGTGCTGGTGCTCAAGGGCGTGGCCATGACCGAGGAGGAGAACGGCCACTTCCTGCACTCGGCGCGCATCGCGCTGCGCGTCCCCTCGGTGATCCGCCTGCTGGAGTACCGCCGCATCCCCCACCAGACGCGCGCTCTCTCCCGCAAGAACATCCTGCTGCGCGACCGCAACACCTGCCAGTACTGCGGCGACGTGCTGCCCTCGGCCGAGCTGACGCTCGACCACGTGGTGCCGCGCTCCCGCGGCGGCCTCTCCGCCTGGGAGAACCTGGTGGCCTGCTGCCATCCCTGCAACCGCCAGAAGGGCAACCAGCTGGTCCACGAGGCCGGCATGAAGCTGCTGCGCGAGCCCCGCGCCTTCAACCTGCACACCAGCCGCCACATCATGCGCCTCATCGGCCGCTCCGACGCCAAGTGGCGGAAGTACCTCTTCTACTGATCGGGGGATCTGGCGATCGGGTGATCTGAAACGACGCCCGAGCTTCACCAGGATGTCATCCTTCCGCCGACTGCAGGGAGGCGGGAGGATCTGGCGAGGGCGTTGACGCCGCCGCGACGGTGGTGCAGGCGACGTCGTCAGATCCTCCGCTCGGCTTCGCCTCGCGAAGGATGACACTCGCCGCGATCCGGCTGACTCCTAACTACCAGCTCCAAACTACTTCGGCGTCGGCGGCGTCGGCGGAGGCTGCTGTCCCTGCGGCTGCGTGCCGGTCCCCGGCGCCTTCGGCACTTCCTTGCCCTCATAGATGATGCGGGTCTTGGAGCCGAAGCGCTTGTAGTTCTCGTAGCGCACGGTCTCGCGGATGTGCACGTCCTGGTCCTTGAAGTGGAGCACGTCGTCGGCCATGGTGTAGGTGGGGAACCAGTAGTGGCCGTCCACCTCTTCGCGGTAGGTCTCGAACTTGGGGAAGAGGTTCTCGTTGCCCTTGTGGATGTCGGGGACGCTCTTGCCGTAGGTCTTCACGATCTGGAAGTCCTGGTTGTCCACCCAGATGCGCCCCTGGAAGTAGCGCCGGTTCTTCTCCATCTGCTTGGGCGAGATGTCGAAGACGTAGGTGCCCAGTTCGTCTTCCTGCTGCTGGCCCGCGTAGGTGATGTTGTAGTCGGGGATCTCTTCCGTGGTGAGCACGAAGGGCATGAGGCGCTCGATGTCCTGGAAGTCCTCCGGCGACATGGCAATGCGCTGCAGGGTGGGCTGGGGGGCGAAGGTGACGTTCTCCACCCGCCGGCCCTTGTCGTCGTAGGTGATGTCCACCACCTGGTGGAACTCGCCGTCCACCGTGTCGCCCTCCAGGGTCTGCACCGTCACGCTCTGGGTGTAGGTGTAGTTCTCGCGCGCTTCCTTGAACTCTTTTTCCTTGGCGGCGAAGCGGCGGATGATCTCGTCGGGGGTGATGTTCTTGGGCTGCGCGGAGTCGAGCGGCCCCTCGCCGCGCTGCGCCCGCGCCGGCGCACACAGCGCCAGCACTACGAGCGAGAGAAGGATGCGGGGCAGTCTGGGTCTCATGGGAATCCCTTCAATTATAGATGCCGTGGGGCCTGCCGGGTTGCCGGGGTGCTGCTTGCTTCTACATCCCGAGCGGAGCGAGGGAGCCCTATGGCCAGAGGAAGCATTGGGGCACGATAGGGGTCCCTCGCTTCGCTCGGGATCAAAACCGGAGAGCCAATCATTTACACTAGGCTGTTCCCAGGAGGCTCCCATGCTCCGTCGTAGCCTGCTGTTCGTCCTTCTGCTCTCCTCCTTCGCCCTGGCCCAGGCCAAGCGGCCCTTCACCTTCGAAGACATGATGGCGCTCAAGCGCGTGGGCGATCCCCAGGTCTCGCCCGACGGCAAGTGGGTGCTCTTCTCCGCCGTGGACGTCAACCTGGAGAAGAACACGCGCACCCCGCACCTGTGGGTGGTGCCGGTGGCCGGGGGCGAATCGCGGCAGATCACCTCCGACAGCGGCGAGAGCCGCGGCCGCTGGTCGCCCGATGGCAAGCACTTCGCCTTCCTCTCCTCGAAGGGCGGCGCCGAGCAGGTTTGGGTGGCCGACTTCGACGGCGCCAGCGGCGCGGTCACCGGTGCGCCACGCCAGGTGACCACCATCTCCACCGAGGCCGATGGCGAACTCTGGTCGCCCGACGGCAAGCACATCCTGTTCACCTCCTCGGTCTATCCCGACTGCGCGGACGACGCCTGCAACCAGCAGCGCGATGAGGCTGCCGCCAAGTCGCCGGTGAAGGCGCAGATCTGGACCCACCTCCTCTTCCGCCACTGGAACGCATATCTGGGCGGCAAGTACAGCCACATCTTCGTGCAGCCGGTCGCGGCGGACGGCGCGCCCACGGGTGCGGCCCGCGACCTCACTCCCGGCGCCTTCGAGACGCCGGTGTTCTCCCTGGGCGGGCCCGACGGCTACGCCTTCTCCCCCGACGGGCAGGAGATCTGCTTCGTCTCCAACCACGATGCCATGCCCGCCGACAGCACCAACAACGACCTGTGGCTGGTGAGCGTGAACGGCGGCGAGCCCAAGGACATCACCGCCGCCAACAAGGCTTCGGACTCGGGGCCGCTCTACTCGCCGGACGGCAAGTACATCGCCTATCTCGGGCAGCAGCGCCCCGGCTACGAGAGCGACCGCTTCCGCCTGATGCTCTACGAGCGCGCCACCGGCAAGATCGCCAACCTGACCGAGAACTTCGACCGCTGGGTGGGAACGTTTGTGTGGGCGCCGGACTCGAAGAGCCTTTACTTCAGCGCGGAAGACAAGGGCGACTCACCTATCTACCAGGCCGTGATATCGGTGTGTCCGACGCCAGGGAAGTGCGCCCCGACCGTTGAGGAGTTGACCTGGGGTTCGAACGACGAACTGTCTGTATCGCCAGACGGGAAGACCTTGTTGTTCAGCCAAGTCTCCGTGCAGGCGCCGAGCGAGGTCTTCTTCGCGGACCTGACGACAGTTACCCCGTGCCGTGGCCGTTGCGCTCGTCATAGCGCCCATCGGCTCACCCACCTCAACGACGCCGTCCTCGCCCAGGTCCAGATGCAGCCGCTCGAGCCTTTCTGGTTCACGGGGGCGGAGCAGAAGAAGGTCGAGGGCTTCCTGGTCAAGCCGCCCAACTTCGATCCCGCCAAGAAATATCCCGTCAAGTTCCTCGTGCACGGCGGGCCGCAGGGTGCCTGGGGCGACTCCTGGTCCTACCGCTGGAACCCGGAACTGTTCGCCGCCTCCGGCTACGTGGTCGTCATGATCAACCCGCGCGGCTCGACCGGCTACGGCCAGCAGTTCATCGACGACATCAACGGCGACTGGGGCGGCCGCGTCTACCAGGACCTGATGATGGGCCTGGACTACGCCGAGAAGACCTACCCCTTCCTGGACAAGAACCGCGAGTGCGCGCTGGGCGCCAGCTACGGCGGCTACATGATGAACTGGATGCTGGGGCACACCACGCACTTCAAGTGCATCGTCTCGCACGACGGCATGTTCAACGCCGACTCCGCCTGGGGCTCGACCGAAGAACTCTGGTTCAACGAGTGGGAGTTCAAGGGCATGCCTTGGACCAACCGCGCCCTCTACCAGAAGTGGTCGCCGCACCAGTACGCCGCCAACTTCAAGACGCCCACTCTGGTCATCCACTCGCAGCGCGACTACCGCCTCGACGTGAGCGAGGGCTTCCAGCTCTTCACCACCTTGCAGCGGCTGGGCGTGCCATCGAAGATGCTCTACTTCCCCGACGAGGGCCACTGGGTGCTCAAGCCGCAGAACAGCCGCCTGTGGTGGCAGACCGAGGAGGCCTGGGTGGACCAGTGGACGAAGAAATAATCGGGTGATCGGGAGATCGGCGGGGTCGCCGCGATCATCGCGAAGTGTCATCCTTCCGCCGACCGGAGGGAGGCGGGAGGATCTGGCGACAGCCCCTGCGCCACCGCACGGGTCGCGCCGGCGACCTCGTCAGATCCTCCGCTCGGCTTCGCCTCGCGAAGGATGACACCCGCCGAAGTGGGCTCCCGCTAACTCCCAACTCCAGATTACTAACTACTGTTTCTGCGGTGGCGGCCAGAGCGCCTGCAGCGTGAACCAGGCTTCGCCCGCGCCCGCGCTGGCGCGCACGCTGACCTCCACCGCGCCCTGCGAGGCGGAGAAGGCGATGGGCAGCGTGGCCACGCCGTTGTCGTCGGAGATCGCGGTCGCGGTCCAGCCCGCCACCGGGATGCGAAGAACCGGCCGGCCGCCAGTGCCGCCGTCGCCCGGGGGCGGCGGCGGAGGCGGCGGCTCCCAGCGCATCGCGGTCACCTCGAAGCGCACCGTGGCGCGCCGCACCGGGTTCGCCGGGGAAGACGAGTCCGTCACCCGCACCACCAGCGTCTGGAAGCTCTGGCCCACGGTCACGATCTGGCCCTCGCCCGCGATCTTCTGCACCTCGATGCCGGCATCCGCCACCGGCAACAGCACGAACTGGGTGCAGGGCGTGCCCGCGGGATAGATGCACGCGGCCACCTGCGTGCGCGTGCTGAGGCTCGCGACCGTCAGCGTGCTGCTGGCTTCGCCGGCGGCGTTGGTGGTGACGATGCTGTGATCGAGGGTTCCGGAGCCCGTCAGGAACGAGTAGCGCACCTGCTGGCCGGCGGCCGGCGCGCCACTGCTGTTGAGCACCCGCACCCGCAGCGGCCAGGTGACGGCCGCATTGGTGGCGGCGTAGGCGGAGGGGCCGAGCGCGGAGATGGAGAGGCTGGAAAGCGTGCCGCTGAGCGTGCTGGTGGCATAGGCTCCTGTGGCCAGGGTGGCGCGCAGCGTGATGGCTCCCGCGCTCTTCACCGTGAGCAGGGAAGAGACCTCGCCGGTCTGGTCGGTGACCAGGCGGCAGGTCACGCCGCCGCAGGCGGAGAAGAGGGAGCCGGAAGGCGTGGCCGAGAGCGTGACGGTGGCGCCGGGGACGGGCGTCGCGCCGTCCGCCTGGGTCACGCGCACGCGCACCGGGTTGGCGGCTTGGCCGCCCACCGGAGTGTTGCCGTTGCTGGTGAGGAAGAGAGCGAGGTCGCCGGCGCCGGCGCCGTAGGTCAGCGCGCCGCTCATCTCCGCCACCGCACCGGTCTCGGGATCGCGCAGGGTGATGCTCTGCGCTCCGTCGCTGAGCGCGGGCGTGCTGACCAGGATCTGGTTGGGCCCGAACTCCAGCAAGGGCGCGGGCGCGCCCGCGATCTCGACCTCGGTGCCCACGCGGAAGCCCATGCCGCGGATGCGCACCGGGTCGCGGCCCGGCACCCCGGCGCGCGCGGGCTCGACCGTGTCGCCATAGAGCAGGCGTGCCTGGTAGCGGAAGTCGGGGCGGCCGTCGCCGCGCTGGTCGAAGAGCCCGAAGCGGATACTGCCCGCGCCCGGCGCCGCGCTCAGCCGGGTGGTGCCCAGCAGGCCGGTGTTGAAGGCGTCGGCGGAAGCGCGCGGCGGCGCGCCCTCCAGGTCGCTCACCAGCCATAGCCCCAGCGCCGGCAGGGTCTTGGCGGTGGTGGGCTGGCCGTGCTCGTCGAGCGCCGTCACCTCCAGCGCCAGCGTGCGCCCCGCCTGGATCGACAGGGAGTGATAGTCGGGGTCGCCGTAGCCGCAGAAGTTGGCGACCCACTCGCCCGCGGCCGGGACCGGCGTGGGCGAGGCCCAGGTGTGGGGCTCGAAGCGGTCGGTGATGGCGGAGGCGCCGCCGGTCATCGGGATGTCCTGCTCCACGTCCGCGCCCGCTTCCAGACCGGAGACCACCACCGGCGCCGCCGTGCCCGAGGGCGCGACCGCGTTCTCCCAGTACGGCCCCACTGAGGCGCTGCCCGAATACTGCGGGTTGATGGCCTCCACGCTGAGTTCGTAGGCGGCGGAGGCGCTGCCCGCTGGGATCTCGAGCCCGGCGAGATCGAAGAAGCCTTCCAGCGCGGTCTCGGCGGAGCCGAAGCGGTCGTAGCGGCGGCCCTGGCTGTCGCCGTAGCCGGTGGCGGGATTGCCGGCGTCGCCGCGGAAGAGGAAGCCGGAGACGCTGCTCGCCGCCACCCGCCGCGAAGGCTGCCCAGTCGCGGGATCGATCCAGCGGGCGACCACGTTCACGCCCTGCATGCCCTGGCCCGCTCCGCCCTGCGGCAGCGTGAAGCGCACTCGCCCGTGGATGCGCGCCGTGGTCTCGGAGAAGACGGTCTTGCCGGGGAAGAGCGCGAGGTTGGCCGCGGTCACGGGATAGAGGCGGGAGAGGGCGGCGCGGTCGTCCGCGCGCGGCTGCTTGGGATCGGGCAGGCACTGGGTGACGGGGCCGGCGGCGCACAGCGGCTCGACGGGATGCATCAGCGGGAAACCGGCCCAGTCGTCAGGGGTGGGGGCGGGCGAGCGCGTGACCACGTTGTCGTTGAGCTGCGACCAGTCCATCCCGAGCACCCGGCCCAGGGCGCGCACCAGCAGGTAGCGCAGCAGGGGAAGATCGCCGGCGGAGCGCGCGCAGTTGCCGTTCACCACCACCAGGGCGTGGGCGAAGTGGGCGTCGGAGTAGAAGTTGTCGGGGCCGCCGTAGGCGGCGTGGAAGGCGCAGAGGTCGTGGCTGCCCGCGCCCGCGCCCAGCAGCGCGTCGGTGACCTGGCCGTCGGCGTCGTAGACCACGGCGACGGGGGTGGCGGTGGCGGTCTCCTGGATGTCGGCGGGCAGGAGCAGCACACCCCCGGAGCGGGTGACGTTGCTGCCGTTCACGTCCTCGGCGAGTTGGCCGGCACGCTGCGCGCTGACCGCGGCGGTGGGAATCGCGGTCCAGCGCGCGAAGGCGGCGGCCACCAGCGCGTCGGCGTCGCTCTGGGAGAGCAGCGGGCTGAGCGCGCCCTGGTCGGTGTAGTAGAAGACTGCGCCATCGCGCCAGGTGATGGGAGTGCCTGCCAGCGCGGGATCGAAGAAGCTGGTGCCGGCCACCCAGGCGGGACCGCCGGCGCGCGCTCCTCCCCCTAGCGCCAGCAGCAGCGCCAAGAGCGCGGCGGGGATGGCGGTGCGCCGCTTCACCGCGCACGCTCCCGTCCGGCGGCGGGCGCGACAGGCTGCGGGCTGGGGCCGGGCGGCCGGAGGTCCGGAGGAGCGGGCAGCGCCGGCGCCGGTAACTGCGCGTCCAGGGGGAGGATCCCGGCGTCGCCGCCCACCGGGCTGGTCAGCCCCAGCCGGCTGCGGGGATAGAGGAAGAGCAGCAGCTCCTGGCCCACGCGATAGCGCGGCCGGCCTGCCGCCCATGCTCCCGCCCACTCGCGGATGGTCAGGCGATCACCGGTGCGCGCGCCGCGGATGCCTTCGATAACCAGGAAGGTGACTTGCACGGTGGCCGGGGAGCCCGCGGCGGGCCGCAGCCGCTCCACCCGCAGCACGCGCCCGCGGAAGATGAACCCAGCATGGCGGCTGAGCTGCTCGAGGGTGGCGGAGGAGGGGGCGCTGCGCGGTCCGCCGGCGCGGACGGGAGGAGGAGCGGCGGCCGCCAGCAGGAGAAAGACGCAGAGCCCAAGTCCCCAAGGACGAGACATGGCTGGGCCTCGGGTTCCCCGGCCACGGGCAGGGAACAGACCCATGCTAGAGGTCGCGGAACGCAGCTTCCGTGCTCTGCATCACCCCTATGCGTGATGAGCGGCGGAGAGATAGGCCCCGGCCAGCAGCAGCAGTCCGGAGAGGAAGGCCCACACCATCAGGGTCACGGAGATGGAGAAGGGCCCGTAGGCCTCCTGGAAGTTGAGCCAGGGCAGCAGCAGCACGTACGCGTACTTGGCCAGGTCCCACAGGATGCCGGTGACGATGGCTGCGGGCAGCACCGCCCGCGCCCTCACCTTGCCGTTGGGCAGCAGCCAGTAGATGAGGAAGAAGATGCCGATGCTGGCCAGGGCGGCGAACAGCTTCATGATGATGAACTCGGGCCAGCGCAGGATGCCCGCCGCCTCCGGCCCCAACCAGCGCTCCATCAGGTACTGGTGGCCGGCGGTGAGAGCGATGGAGATCAGTCCCAGCACGCCGCAGGAGAAGGCCAGCCCCAGCGACACCAGTTGGTTGCGGAAGTAAGAGCGGTTCTTGGGGAAGCCCCACACCCGGTTGAGTGCGACCTCCAGGGGCAGAAACACTCCGGAGGAGGTCACCAGCAGGATGAGCAGCGAGACCACCTGCACGCGGTGGCGCGTGGCCACCAGGTACTTGAGGTTGCGGATGACGAAGTCCTGGCCGGCGGGCAGGTAGTCGCGCAGCAGTTGCAGCACCACGTCGTACATGGCCTGGGAGTGGAAAACGTAGCGGATCAGCGTCATCAGCAGCACGATGAAGGGGAAGAAGGAGAGGATGGCGTTGGCCGCCACCGAGAAGGCGAAGGTGTGCACCTCGGTGCGCATCAGGTACTGGGCCAGGGGCCAGGCACGGCGGCGCAGCAGGCGGACGATCGCAGCCAGCAACCCGGTTTCCGGCGGCGGGGCGGCCGGGGCCGGCGGCACGGAGAGAGGCGCGATGGACATCAGGGACGATGGTAGCAGCAAGACCGGCGTCAGGAGTCAGGAGTCAGGAGTCAGGGGCTCCTTCGTGTGACCTTTGTGTCCTTTGTGGTTGGCTTTTTCCCCCGGTGCGAATGAAGAGCTTCACCACAAAGGACACGAAGGCAGACACGAAGGGCGCAAAGGAGAGCCGTGATAGCCGCTGGCTCCTGACGCCTGACCCCTGACTCCCTAACTCCGAACAAGATTTTTTCTTGCCAAAGAGTGCCTCGCCCATTATCCTGCCCTGCTCGTTCCTGAAACGTCTGGAGCGGGCACTGGTCCCTTGGGCCAGCGGATTCGGGTTGATGTTCTTGTACTTCGCAGTCGGACTTCACGCAGCCAGCAGCAGGCTACGGGCGCAGGGCCGCCGGACGTCGCTCCGGCACCCCGGCCGGTAGCCTTTTTGTTTGGGCGGGGGCTGGAAGGCAAAGCAGCAACCCTCTCGTCCGGCGGCCGTCTCTTGGGTCGGCCGCGGGCCGCAGGAAATCGTTCAAGTCCACATTTGCGAAAGGAGTTCTTCTGTGAGAGAGAGGGGTACAGTCAAGTGGTTCAACGGCGCCAAAGGGTACGGCTTCATCCAGCGTTCCACCGGGGAGGATGTCTTCGTCCACTTCTCCGCCATTCAGGAGAACGGCTACCGCACCCTGAATGAGGGCGAGACGGTGGAGTTCGACCTGCTGAAGGGGCCCAAGGGCTTCCAGGCCGCCAACGTCACCCGCGTCTAGCAGAGTGGCGGCTCCCCCGGCCGCCGCACGGGATCACCCGATCCGCAAGCCCTCCCGCCCCCGCGGGAGGGCTTTCTTGTGCTAGGGCAGCTCCAGCGAGACCAGGTCGCCGTCCACGCTGCCCCCGGCCTTGTAGTTGACCGACACTTTGAGGTCGTGCCAGTCGCAGGAAAACGCCTCGGCGCCGATGAGCACCAGCTTGCTGCGGTCGGGGGTGCGGAGGCGGAGGACGCGGCTGCCCGCCGCGATGCTCACGATGGCGGCGGGCGGCGCCGAGCAGTCCACGCTCACCAGCCGCCCCTTCAGAAACTGGATGGGGCGGGTGTCGGGAGCAACCTCGGGCTCCTTCTGGATGGGCTGGGTGACGTCGGGGGCGGGCTGGCCGGGTTGCGGCCGCCACTGGGGCGCGTCGTAGGAGGCGGGATACTTCGAACTCTGGGCCAGGGGCGTGACCGCGGTGCGGCCCACCCGGGCTTCGTCCAGCGCCGCCAGGCTCTGCACCGCGCGGGTGGCGATGGCGGAGTCGTTGCTGTCTTTCAGGTGCTCCAGGATAGCGGAGGCGTCGTCCCAGCGCCGCTGTTGCATGTAGAACAGCGCCAGGTTGAGCTGGTAGCCCTCCTCGCGAGGGCTGAGCTGGATGGCCCGCTTCAAGGCTTCCAGGGCGCCGCGCTCGTCCTGCAGGGCGAGGTCGGCGAAGGCCAGCAGCTCCCAGGCGTCGGCGAACTCGGGATCGATGGTGAGCGCGGTGTCGAGCTTCTGCTTCATGCCGCCGGCGTCGGCGATGGGCCGTCCCGAGGCCAGGCTCTCGCGGTTCATGAGCAGGGCGGCGTAGTAGAGCACCTGCGGGTCCTTGGGATCCAGCTCGGCGGCGCGCTGGAAGTGCTGCCCGGCGCGCTGGAAGTCGCCCTTGCGCAGGTAGGCGTAGCCCAGGCCGCGGTGGGCGGCGGCCAAGTCGGGCTTCTGCTGGAGCACCGCCTCCAGTTCGCTCACCCCCTCGTCGAAGTGATCGCGCAGGTGCAGCTTGAGGTCGGCCAGCGCGGCCTGGCCGGCCAGCGCGTCCAGCTTGCGGAAGGAGTAGTCGCCGGCGGTGGCCAACGGGGGCAGATCGAAGATGTAGGCCTTGGCGCCGGCGGAGCGCGAGTAGTCGTCCACCGCGTCGCCCAGGTGCTTGGCGTCCATGCCGAAGGCGCGGGGGATGGCATCGGCCATGGGCACGTGCTGGTTCATCACCAGGTCGAAGTACTGGCCCGCCTGCGCCATCTGCTTCTTGTCGATCAGGTAGTGCACCACCAGCCAGGACTGGGCGTAGAAGAGGTTGCGGCGGCTGCCGCTCTCGTTGTAGGCGCTGGAGTCGTGGGCCACGTTGAACAGGTCGGCCAGCGGCATGTGAGTATGGCTGCCCAACAGTTCGCCGTAGCCCTCCGGCATCTTGCCGACCACCACCTGCTTGCCGGTGAGATCGATGGTGGCGTAATACTCGGCGAAGCCCTCGTCGAACCAGGGCTGGGTGGTGGGATAGTTGCCGCGCAGCAGCAGGTGCGCGTACTCGTGGAAGACCACGTGCCACACGTCCTCCGCCGAGAGATCGAGCGCGATGTAGTCGCAATCCGAGCCGGGCTGGTAGTAGCCGGCGTCCTCCACCGGCTTGCCCTTCCACAGCGGCAGCACCTGCTTGATCTCGCCCTGGCTGCGGAAGGCCACCACCACCAGCGGCACCGGCATGTTGATGCGGGCGCGCTCGAAGAGGGTGCCGAAGACATGGCGCATCTGCTCGAAGCGCTGCGCCACCTCCCGGCCCTGCTTCTCGCCCGCGTCGGTGAGCACGGTGAAGTGGGGCGAGCGCACCTCCACCCACGGCGCTTCAGCGGCGCGCGCGGGCAGGCAGGCGGCGGCCACCAGCAGGAGCAGGACCACACACGGCGATGGGCGGCGGGCGGAGGACATGGCTGGATTCCTCGGAGCCGGGCGCTCCGTTGGCCTCATGCTACCACGGTCGCGGCGGGGCGGGCGGACAGCCGCCCCCCTTCGCAGAATTCCTCCCGCGGCACCGAGCCCGACGCTATAATGCGCCGCACTCCCCCACCGGATTCGGAATCTCAGGTGACCCGAAGGTGACATGCCTCTTACATCCGGCCAGAAGTTAGGCCCCTACGAGATTCTCTCCGCCGCCGGCGCCGGCGGGATGGGAGAGGTCTACCGCGCCCGCGACACCCGCCTGGAGCGCACCGTGGCCATCAAGATCCTGCCCGCGCACCTGGCCGACGACGCCGGGCTGCGCCAGCGCCTCGACCGCGAAGCCAAGGCGGTGGCCACCCTCTCCCATCCCAACATCTGCACCCTCTACGACGTCGGCCACCAGGCGGGCGTGGACTTCCTGGTGATGGAGTACCTGGAGGGAGAGACCCTGGACCAGCGGCTGCAGAAGGGGCCGCTGCCGCCCGAGCAATTGCTGCCCATCGCCATCCAGATCGCCGACGCTCTGGAGCGCGCCCACAGGCAGGGCATCGTGCACCGCGACCTGAAGCC